>JBDLUL010000167.1:0-3625 GCA_039805345.1 Bacteroidota bacterium
TTGTTGGCCTACTTTGTTTGCATTGCACGAGCCTACAGGATTCACTGAAAGCCAATATTATCGCCTTAGAAGCGAATCCAACCGCATCAGAATTAGTGGATGATTTTATTCTTTCGTTTACGGAGAATCATCCCAACTTCAAAGATGACCGTAGTTTTATAGAAGGCAAACCGGCCGCCATTTTGATGGTCGAATTCCGTGCAGATAGTCAAGTAGCATTAGATGAAAAAATCAATCAATGTATCACACCAATTCAAGATGCTAACCTAGCGTATGCTTTCCCAGTCTTGTACGGCGATGAAATAAGTAAGGGTTGGGACATTCGAAAAGCTGGTTTAGGTCTTATCCGTAACCAAATAGGAAGCAAACAACCTGTCAATCTCATCGAAGACTGTGCCGTGGCGCCCCATGATTTACCTGCCTATGTAGCAGATATTCAAGCATTACTTGCTAAAAACAATGTTCAAGCTGCCTATTACGCACATGCAGGCGCTGGCGAATTACACATTGAACCCTTTTTGGATATCCATAGCTCAGAAGGAAAGATATTATTCCGTTCCTTATTAACGGAAACGGTCGAAATACTCAAGAAATACAAGGGCTCATTGAGTGGCGAACATGGAGATGGCCGGCTAAGAGGTGAATTCATACCTCAAATTATGGGTGATGCTATTTACCAATTGTTCGTGGAAATCAAACAATTATTTGATCCTAACAACATCCTCAATCCAGGTAAAATAGTTCACTCGCCACCCATGGATGAGGCATTTCGCAAGAAAGAAACAAAGCTTCCGAAAGCATATTATTTTCATTATCCAGAAACAGGTAGCCCATTGGGACTAGCAGAAAAATGCTCAGGATCTGGCGATTGTAAAAAAACAGCCATAACGGGTGGAACCATGTGCCCAAGTTTCATGGCAAGCCAAAAGGAACAAGATAGTACACGAGGAAGAGCCAATATATTACGCCAACTTATCACCGAAAGTGGTTCGGAGGCCTATTCAAACCCAGAATTACTAGAAGTATTGGACCTATGTCTATCTTGCAAGGGTTGCCAAACGGAATGCCCTTCTGGAGTAGATATGGCCAAGTTGAAGGCTGAAACACTCCAGCAGCATTACAACCAACAAGGAACTCCTTGGAGGACTCAGATGGTCGGCCACTTCCCTAGCCTTCAAAAATTAGCGAGTTATGTGGCCCCGCTGTATAATTTACTCATCAACTTTCCGGGAAGCTCCATTTTACTGAAAAGCGCCATGGGCTTCTCGTGGAATCGAAGCATTCCAGAGGTTCATTTTACAAGCTTGGAATCGTGGCATAAAGCCTACAGCAAGCGTGTCAACCAAGATACTTTTCCGAAAGGATTCGTCTATCTCTTTGCAGATGAATTCACTAATTTCAATGAAGTAGTATTAGGAAAAAAGACGGTCTTACTTCTGAACGAATTAGGTTATGGCGTAAAAATACCGAATCAAATAATTAGTGGACGTACTTACATTTCCAAAGGCATGCTTGCCTTTGCGAAGAAATTAGCGAATACCAATGTCGAAATTCTGAAAGACTTGATTTCAAAGGAACATCCTTTTATCGGGATAGAACCCAGTGCGATTCTAAGTTTCCGCGATGAAATCCCTCATTTGGTGGATGAATCATTACGCGAAGATGCTATACAGCTAAAGGAAAATTGCCTACTCATCGATGAGTTTCTACTACAAGAAATAAAAGTAAAACATATTACAGCGGATCAATTCACAGATAAACCGGAAAAAATCGTATTGCACGGCCACTGCCATCAAAAATCAATTGCGGGCATCAGCAGCACTCGGCAAGTATTGAACTTTCCGATAAATTATGAGGTTGAACTATTACCAACAGGCTGTTGTGGGATGGCAGGATCATTTGGTTACGATAAAAAGCATTACAATTTATCCCAGCAAATAGCCAAATTGGTCCTCTACCCGCGTCTATTGGCCGTAAAAAGCAAAACCATTATCGCCATGAACGGAACATCTTGTCGGCACCAAATCAAAGACGGAATCGATAAAGAAGGATTTCATACTGCCGAAATTATGTACCAAGCACTCGCACAAAAGCAATTCAAATCATGATCCAATACAACATATCCATTTTTGTCGAAAACAAAATCGAAGAGGAAGCCATCAAGGCGCTAACCAAACATATCGTTCCCGAATTAAATGCATGGGACTTTGTTGAGCAGGCACACGTATTTGAAATCAGCTCACATCAAGAACCCGACTCGAAAGGCTTTTCCGTTCAATGCTTAATTCCGCAATCAGAAGAAGCAAGAAAAGAAGCTATTGAAAGCCTAATTTCAAATTTCTTTTTAGCCGAGTTTCCAAATCAGTTCGTTTATTTCCCGAGTCAGTTAAAAAGACTTTAGGCCCATTGAATGGGATTCAATCCTTGGGAAATCAAAAAATCATTGGTTTGTGAAAAAGGTTTTGTACCAAACCAGCCGCCCCGATTAGCTGCAAGAGGAGAAGGATGTGCCGATTTAATCACCGTATGTTTAGTTTCATCTATCATCGAAGCGAACTTTTGGGCATGATTACCCCATAATAAGAAAACTACAGGATTTGATTGTTTATTTAAAGCGTCAAGAACCGCCTTCGTAAAAAGTGGCCATTGAAAAGACGCGTGTGAGCCTGCCTCTCCGGAACGAACGGTTAATGCAGTATTCAAGAGCAAAACACCCTGACGAGCCCAATCGGATAAATCACCCGATGATCGCATCAGCCCAAGGTCATTAAACAATTCTTTGTAAATATTCTTCAATGAAGGTGGTAAAGGAATCGAATTCGGCACAGAAAAACTTAATCCATGCGCTTGTCCCACCCCATGATAAGGATCCTGTCCGAGTAAAACGACCTGGGTCTGTTCAAAAGAACAGCTATTAAATGCCTCAAACAATTGATTCACAGGAGGAAAAACCTCTTCATCCTGATAAGCTTTTAGGACTTTTTCAGAAAGACTGATAAATTTTTCAGACTCAAAAGTAGATTTCAAGACCGATTTCCAATCATTCTGCAGTAAATCCTGTATTTTTAACACTTCATTTGTCATAGTCATCAACCCATGTCGCTTTATCATACACCTGAAATATCGATTGAAGTTCTTGTCAACCATATACCTGATATAGAAATTCAAAAACCGTATCAATACTTCTTCAGTTACCAAATTACAATCTTAAATCGGTCCACACAACCCGTCCAGCTCGTAAGTCGCTATTGGCAGATACTCGATGGGGGCTTACATGAAGAAACGGTGAAAGGATTAGGTGTTGTGGGACAACAACCTATTTTGGAACCTAATACCTCATTTACCTATTCTTCTGGCTGTCCTTTGATGTCGGAATTCGGCAAAATGAGTGGCCATTACACCTTCTTGAATTTAGCTACGCAAGAAACTTTTCAGGTAGAAATCCCTGCATTTTCCCTCACGACGACTTTTGCTCAGAACTAATGTTTAAACGACTCGCATTCAATTGGAAGGCACAAACAGCACATGGATTGCATTCCCCTTTCGTATTTGAACTCTATACCCAGGTAATCGATCCAATTTACCAACAGAATCCCGAAAACATCCAAGAAGCCATGATACATGG
>JBDLUL010000168.1:0-5110 GCA_039805345.1 Bacteroidota bacterium
TGTTAAATTCATTCACCTCATTCAGGAAAATCCATTTCGCCGAACCAACTATTCCTGGGTCAATCGTTTTGCGATGCAAATTCAAGTTTCGAATTTGTTGTGGATTCGAAAAAGTTATGGCATTTTGCCCTTCGTAATCATCTATGCGAATTATACGATTTTGGCACCTTTGTTTTGGGCATGGAAAATTTGCCTGAATATCATCAAAGGGAAAAATTTACTCGATGACACGAAAAACCAACGCATCTTTAGCCAAAAACTGAGCATTCTCTATCGCTATTTTTTTTCCATTTTATTCCTCAAAAAAGGTCCTTACCGCATAAAACCTGAGGAGAATATTGATCAAGTTAATAAATCATAAAAATCCTCGTTTTTTTTAGTATTTTCGTTGAAAGGAACCTAATTAGCCGTGAAAACGAATATACAAATCACTGAAACCATCGCATCCTTTGCGAATGAATCAGAATCCAACTGGATATCCGAACAAAAAACCTTAACTGGCAAAGCAGTGGCATTAGCTTTTGTAAAAGCTCCACGTTTTATATCCAAAAGGTATATAGATTATGGTTCATTCCAAGGATGGACATTAGACCAAGTTGTTCGTTTGGATTTACTTACAGCGTTAGACGAAGTAAATATCGATTTACTATTTGAAACGGCCGAAATGCAAGAAGCTGTCGCGCTAACAAGAGCCCTACCATTTTTAGAAAAACCCTCCTCGTTCTTATTGCGTGCAACAGACGCAGTTCGTTCTAACATGGGACCTGTTTTCGATGCTATCGCTTTTGGCAACACCTATCCTAAAGATTACTTTAGTGAAGCAGCTTGGAACCAATTAGTCTTAAAATGTATTTTCAACGATAAGGCTATTCATCAAATCATCGGATTGGATGAACGAGCAAATCAAGCCTTAGCCGTAACGCTTTCCGATTTTGCCCATGAAAGATGGTCTGCAGGCAGAAGAGTACCCTCACAAGTGTGGCGACTCGTTCCCCGATTTATCAATGAAACCTTGCAAACCGACATTGAAAAATTAACACAATCCGAAAATCCAAGAGATGTCCTCGCGGCAACTTTGGTTAAACAAGAAGTCCAAACACCTGGCAGCACGCAGGGTCTTTGGCATGAATTAGAATTACCCGAACCGATTTATACAGCCTAATATGTGTCAAGAACATAAACCCATCGGAAATCCTTCCCATTTTGAAGGAACAGAACAAGAAAAAACAACCGCACACGCCGTTGATGGCACCTTTGCACAATACACGCAGGGTATGAAATTCTTTGATCCGCATGTTCATATGACATCGCGAACAACGGATGACTACCAAGCGTTAGCAGATGCGGGCGTTGTTGCCTTGATTGAGCCTGCTTTCTGGTTGGGCCAACCCCGTACCGGGCTAGCCTCATTCAAAGACTATTTCGCGAGTTTAGTTGGCTGGGAACGTTTTCGTTCTTCGCAGTTTGGCATCAAACATTATTGCACAATCGGTCTAAATTCACGCGAAGCAAATCATGAAGCTTTAGCAGAACAGGTAATGGAAATCTTGCCTTTATTCTTGCAAAAAGAAGGTGTTGTGGGTGTAGGAGAAATCGGTTTCGATGACCAAACAGCCGCTGAAGAAAAGTATTACCGCGCGCAATTAGAGCTCGCCAAAGAAATGAATTTGCCCGTTCAAGTTCACACGCCACACCGTGATAAGAAAAAAGGAACGGAACGAAGCATGGCCATAGCTTTGGAGCATGGCATCGCACCGAACATGGTGATTATCGACCATAACAATGAAGAAACAGTTAAATCCGTTTTAGATCAAGGTTTTTACGCCGCATTTACGATTTATCCCTTTACCAAAATGGGCAATGAGCGCATGGTGGAAATCGTGAAACAATACGGACCCGAACGCATCATGGTCAATTCCGCCGCCGACTGGGGTATTTCAGATCCTTTAGCCATTCCAAAAACAGCTGCTTTGATGAAGATCAAGGAAGTTCCCGATGAGCACATTCGATTAGTAACCTATCAAAATGCCTTGGATGCGTTTGCTCAAAGCGGGCAGATTCAAGAATCGGATTTCATCAACGGATTGGAAATTGACCAAACCCAAAAATTCAACGGAAACACGGTGTTACGTGGTGGTCAAGCACCCCGTGTCAACAAAGATTCCTTAATCATTCGCTAATGCGCATCAAAATCAGAGCCTTTCTTGAACTCATGCGTCCTGCAAATGTCATCACGGCATTGACGGATGTATTGGCGGGTATGGCCATCGTGGGATTTTCTTTTGGAACCTTAGACTATCAATTTTGGCCGGTGGTTTTTCTCGGAATTTCAACCATGTGTTTGTATGCCGGCGGTGTTGTATTCAATGACGTTTTTGACCACGAACTGGATATTTTAGAAAGACCTGAGCGTGCGTTACCCAGCGGCCGAATTCAACGGGCTGAAGCCGTGTTTGGTGGGATCGTTTTGCTAGCATTAGGAATTTTCTTAGCCTTTTGGCAGAGTCGATTAAGCGGAATCGTTTCTGTCATCATCACGATACTTGCGTTATTTTATGATTACAAAGGCAAGCACATGCGGATTTTTGGTCCCATCAATATGGGATTATGCCGAGCGTATAACTTAATGCTAGGCATGAGCGTCTATGAATTGGGTGTATTGGAGCACTTTTATTTAATCTTAATTCCCTTGATTTACATCGCAGCGATAACATTGGTTAGTCGGGGTGAAGTGCATGGAAGCCAGTCGGCGCCCTTATGGTTTGCCGCCGTTTTATTCATTATCGTTCACGCAAGCCAACTAGCCGTCGGATATCAAGCCGGTAAATGGGTGTATATGATCCCATTTGTTTTGGTACATGTGTACTTGATTTTTTCAAAGCTAAGCATAGCCATCCAAAAGCCCACCGGGCCTAACATAGGTCAAACCGTTAAAACAGGTGTATTAACGTTGATTTTAATGAATGCAGCCTGGGTCGCGGTGAGTGAACAATATTACATGGCATTTGTTACCTTAGCTTTATTGCCGCTCTCCATGTGGGTGGGCAAAAAATTCGCCGTTTCTTAAATTATCTTTCATGCAAGTTTTACAACAACAATTTCAAGTACCCTTCAGTTACCAAGTGATTTTCACGAAACACCTGTTTGACTCGAATAATAAAACCTTGTGTGATTTTATATCAAATTTCGGCCAAAGCAATTTCCGCAAACGTATCCTATTTGTTATCGACAAAGGAGTGGCTGATGCACATCCCACATTAACTACTTCAATCATTGACTATTTCGAATCAAATGATGTGGCTGATTTAGCGCCTGAAATCTTGGTATTACCGGGCGGAGAAGTCTGCAAAAATGATCCAAGATTTTACGAAGAAGTCGTTCGAGCAATCGATGAACACCGCATCGACCGACATTCTTTTGTCGCGGCGATTGGCGGTGGTGCATTTTTGGATATGTCGGGCTACGCAGCAGCCATCTCCCACCGTGGGGTGAAATTAATTCGTATCCCTACAACTGTTCTTTCCCAAAACGATTCAGGCGTAGGTGTCAAAAACGGCGTGAATTATTTAGGGAAGAAGAACTTCCTGGGAACCTTCGCTCCCGCGGTGGCTGTATTTAACGATGTGGCATTTTTAGCTACCTTGGAAGATCGCGACTGGCGTTCAGGTATTGCAGAAGCAATCAAAGTTGCCTTGATTAAGGATTTAGCGTTTTTTGAATGGCTAGAGGATAATGTCTCTGCAATGAATGCCCGAGAAGAAGCGGCGATGGTTGAACAAATATATCGATGTGCCGACTTACACATGAAGCATATTTCCGGTGGCGATCCCTTTGAATTAGGTTCTGCACGGCCATTGGATTTTGGCCATTGGGCAGCACATAAATTGGAATATTTAACTGACTTCAAGATCCGTCATGGAGAAGCTGTAGCTATCGGAATCGCATTGGATTGTGTGTATTCGCATTTGATTGGTGCAATCAGCTTAAGCGAATGTGAACGTATTATCGCAGTAATTAAAGGTTTAGGATTCGACGCGTATCACCCGGCTTTAGCAGATAATGCTTGCCAAAACCTACACAAGGGCTTGCAAGAATTCCAAGAACATTTAGGTGGACATCTAACCATCACCTTATTAAAAGCCCTAGGAAAAGGGGAAGAAGTGCATGAAATGGACTTTCCAACCATCCAGGCTTCCGTTGCTTTATTAGCCAAATACGCTTAACATGAAAACAGCCCACGGACACCTTAGCTATTGCAGCAATATTCATCCAGGAGAAATTTGGGAAGAACATTTTGCCAATTTACAGGCAACCGTTCCAAAGGTAAAGCAAGAAGTTTGTCCAGACCAGGCGATGGGATTGGGTTTACGGATCGCGAATCAGGCAAGTATTGATTTAATTGAAGACGCAAATAAGTTGGCAGCCCTTAAAACCTGGTTGGCAAAAGAAGAGCTCTATATATTTACATTGAATGGTTTTCCTTATGGAGGATTCCATAATACGATTGTCAAAGATCAGGTGCATGCACCCGATTGGACGACTCAGGATCGAGTTAATTATACTCGACGCCTTATCGACTTATTAGTTCAATTGTTGCCATCCGACCAACATGAAGGTGGAATTTCTACATCTCCTCTTTCGTATAAATATTGGTGGGATCAGCGCGGCGCGGCTATGGGTCAGGCCACGATGGAATTATTAAAACTCGTTCCCTATTTGGCGCAAACAGAACAGAAAACAGGCAAATGGATTCACATAGACATTGAACCCGAACCCGATGGACTTTTGGAAAATCATCGAGAATTCGTTGATTGGTACACGGACACCTTGATTCCCTTTGCGATAACTGCCGGAATTCCGGAAGATTGGGTGCGCCGACACATACATATCTGTTTCGATGTGTGTCATTATGGTGTTTCATTTGATAAGCCATCGGAATGTTTAATGGAATTACAGGAGAAAAACATTTCGATTGGTAAGATTCAAATCAGCTCCGCCTTGCGCGTAGATTTGCGAAGTAATGCATCAGCACGTATCGAGGCGTTGAAACAATATGAGGAGCCTACTTATTTGCATCAAGTCAAAGCCTTAAAAAAAGATGGAAGCTTTG
>JBDLUL010000169.1:0-4425 GCA_039805345.1 Bacteroidota bacterium
GAAATTGAACGGATGGGATTGCATCATTCCTGTGTGGTTTTAGGGGAAGCGAGTATCAATGAAGAATTAAGTCATGCGCAATGGGAAGAACTGGATACAAACCTACGTGCATACGGCATCGAACTACTCGAGGATAAAAAAAGTATCCTCATCGAAAAAATCAAAAACATCATCGTTGAACAGGTGCATTATGCGGAGGAGCCTCTAAAAATCAATTTGTCTCAATTAATCGCCGAAACCTTAAACCATGATTATTCCTATTTGGCCCATTTGTTTTCCACCACCCAAGGCATAACCCTTGAACATTTCTACATCCAACATCGCATCGAACGTGTCAAGGAATTGTTGATTTACGACGAGCTTAACATTACCGAAATCGCTGAAATCATGCACTACAGCAGCGTAGCACACTTATCTAACCAATTCAAAAAAATGACGGGACTTAGTCCCTCCTTTTTCAAAAAACTGAAAGACCAAAAACGTACCTCACTCGAAGACATTTAACTTGTCACACCATGGAAACCAAAAATGAATTGCCCAATTCGGAAGCATTAATCATTGTCGAAATCATCGAATACATCCCGAATTCCATTGTTAGCAAAACAATCCTGAAAAAATCGACCGGCAACGTTAGCCTCATGTCCTTTGACTCCGGCGAAGCCATCACAGAAAAAATATCCCCGTTTGATACATTCGTCCAAATCATCGACGGCAAAGCAGAAATTGTCATTGCAGGAAAGTCTCACGCCCTTGAAACCGGCCAGGGCATCATCATACCGGCACATAAATCACAAATCGTCATCGCCCATGAACGATTCAAAATGATTTCAACCGTCATTAAAAGTGGCTACGAATCATAAATTTGAGGCGAGCCTGCGTATCTTGCAGCTCATTAGTCCATCGTACGCTTGAAAATCACCATCATCGGCGGAGGAGCTGCAGGCTTCTTTGCCGCCCTTTCTGCTAAAACGCACTTCCCAGATGCCCATGTCTGCATCCTGGAAAAAACGAGCAAATTCCTCGGCAAAGTGAAAATTTCCGGTGGAGGCCGATGCAACGTGACCAATGCGACCTTCAACAACCGTTTACTTTCCGAGAATTACCCGCGCGGCGAGAAATTCTTACGAAAAGCCTTCGAAACGTTTAATGCACAAGATACCGTCAACTGGTTCGAATCGAGAGGTGTTGCGCTGAAAACATACCCCGACAACTGCATATTTCCTTTGTCTAACGAATCACAAAGCATCATCGACTGTTTCTTGCAGGAAGCAAGCCAATTGGGCATTGAATTAAAGACTAGCCATTCCGTGGAAAGCATTCGAAAAACCGAAGCAGGTTTTCAAATCGAAAGCAATCAGGGCTTGCATACCGCAGATAAAGTGATCATCACGGTAGGGGGCCAACCGAAATCCACCTGGTTTTCGGCCTTTGAATCCTTTGGGCATCACATCATACCACCGGTACCCTCCTTGTTTACGTTCAACATGCCTAAAGAACCCATCAAAGCCTTGATGGGCGTGGTCGTTGAAAATGCTCGGGTACGCATCGAAGGCCAAAAACTATTGGGCATCGGACCCTTACTCGTAACCCACTGGGGCATGAGTGGACCCGCCATTCTCCAGCTCTCGGCTTGGGGAGCGCGAATTTTGGAAGAGAAACAATATACTTGTTCCATCCTGGTCAATTGGCTGGATGAAACGAAGGAAGAAGCCCTCCGACAAACATTTACGAGCATCCAAAAAAACCATGGGGCCAAGATGCTTCAAAACCACAATCCCTTTCCTATTCCCAATCGGCTTTGGATTTACCTCCTGGAGAAAAACGAAATCAAGCCCGAAACACGCTGGATTGATTTGGCAGGCAAACATGCCAATAAACTCATCAATACGCTCATCAACGACCGTTATGAGGTTCAAGGAAAAACAACCTTCAAAGAGGAATTTGTGACAGCAGGCGGTATCGATTTGACTGAAATCGATGTCAAAACCATGCAGAGTAAATTAGTACCTGGATTGTTTTTTGCGGGCGAAGTGACCGACATTGACGGCATCACGGGTGGGTTCAATTTTCAAGCTGCCTGGACAACAGGATACATCGCGGGAAAAAACGCGGGTGTATAAACGAAGCTGCAAGATTTTTGTATCTTCGTAAAACGTTATAACACATTCATGCGCATACTATTACTCTTGCTTGCTTGCCTCGTGCTCAATCAAGCAAACGCTCAAGAACTCGTGTTCGAAGTGGGCGGAAACTCCACCGAATACCAGTATCAAAATCTCAACGGCGCCTTAGTCGACTACCTGAAACCCGCCACCGGCCTACATGTCCAACTGAAACGTGAAAACGTCTTGTGGAAAGTATCCAAAATGTTTGGCGCATTCGACAAAGATGATAATCCACTCTACGTGCCCACCATCAAATACGCCTTTGGTTTCACCTACAATCAATACAACAGCGTAGGAAACACACAAGGTATTGCCTTGAGTTACCAGGCTGACCACTTAGGAATTATTGGCGAAATAGGACCTGAAATCCCGATCAATCAAGCCATTTCCGTGGATATCAAAGGAATCGTTTCCGTAGCCAAAATGTGGAACGGGAATCAGTATATCGCCAACCAGTACATGCCCTTGGACGAGCAACCACAATTTTCAAAGATTCGAATCTATGGCGGTTATTCGATCTCACTCGTACATCACCTCAGCAAGTTTGTGAGCGGCTTTGTCAAATATCAATACATAAGCTCCGTGAAAGAACCCGATTATCCGGTGAATCATTTACGCATCATCCCAACAAGCTTTTCGTTGGGCGTTAAAATCAATCCATAAGCATTCCTATGTTGACCTATATACGCATCGCTTTGGTGTCCTTGCTAGCATTTAGCAGTTTGGCACAAACCAAAAGTTTAAATTACCAAGCCGTCATCCTCAACCCGAACCCCTTGGATGTTCCGGGAAATACGATTTCCAACTTGCCATATGGATCGAGTGACGTGTGCATCAAATTCAGTTTGCAAGACAAAAATGGCCAATTAGATTACCAAGAAGTACAATGCACGAAGACGGATGCCTATGGCTTGGTCAACGTGAACATCGGAGCCGGAAATACAAGTGCCACGCAAAGCATGAGTACAACGGGCAAATACGGTAAATTTGATGCCATCATCTGGGATGCAAATCCAAAGAAACTGAAAGTGGACGTGAGCTTTGACCAAGGCAAAACATTTACGCAGGTAAGCACGCAAACCCTGAATTATTCAGCTTATGCCCTTTATGCGGAAAGTGTTGACTACCAAAATGTGCGTTCGGCGCCGACGAAATTATCTCAATTTACCGATGATATTCAAGTGGTATCCAAAAAGGATCTAGACCCGATAAAAGCCGATATCCTCAAAAACAAACAGGATATTCAAGGAATCCAATCGACCAATTTACAAACCTCCTCGCAGGTAGCTGTGATCAATCAATCGATCACCGACATCAATGTCATGAACGATGTGCAAAACCGTCGTTTAGACCAATTGGTCACACAAGCCAATGAGGTGAATGGGGTCATCACGAATTTGAATTTCACTTACGAAAGGCTGCAAAACAAATCGCCAGATACTAACCTAGGTGGTGCAAATGCAAGGGATGGGCTTTATCCAAGTCAACGCGCCGTGAAAGCTTATGTGGATGCACAAACAACACCGAATGCCACCACGAGCATTGCAGGTAAACTTATTTTGGCAGGCGATTTATCCGGAACATTCTTCGCTCCTACTGTACCTGCTTTGGTAACAAAAGAGAACACGGCCAATAAAAGTACCGCTGCTAATTTAGGTTCAACGAATCCCAGCGATGTATTATTCCCAACCCAAAAAGCGGTAAAAACATACATCGACGCACAAACTACCCCAGAAGCAACGACCTTGATCCAAGGGAAAGTTCAGTTGGCAGGTGATCTAGCCGGAACCGCCTCCGCTCCCACCGTACCCGCTTTGGCATTAAAGGAAAACCTGGCGAACAAGTCAGACAATTTGAACTTAGGCAACAGTACAACCCTTTATCCTACCCAAAATGCGGTTAAGACTTACGTAGACGCACAAACAACACCCGAAGCAACAACCTTGATCCAAGGGAAAGTTCAGTTGGCCGGCGATTTGTCAGGAACCGCCTCCGCGCCGACCGTACCCGCTTTGGCATTAAAGGAAAATTTGGCGAATAAAGCTATAGAGGCCAACTTAGGTGCTGCCGCACCGAGTGACGATCTTTACCCGTCCCAAAAGGCGGTGAAGACCTATATTGATGCGCAAACAACTCCGAACGCAACAACCAATCTATTAGGTAAAATCCAATTAGCCGGTGACTTATCCGGTACAGCTACTTCACCCAGCGTTCCAGGTTTAGCACTGAAAGAAAATAGCGCGAATCGCAGTACGGCAAC
>JBDLUL010000170.1:0-4397 GCA_039805345.1 Bacteroidota bacterium
TACAATTGGTTCCAAAGCCAATGACTCACAGATTCAACGTCTTGTCGTAAACATGAAAGATGAGTTGGAGAAAATTAAGGAACAGACGGCGAATGTGCTTTAAATGAGGTTAGAATTAAGAATTAAGAGTTAAGAGCTAAGATCTGTTTTCTGTAGCAAACCATTTATAGAGACGCGATACTTGAACTGCACCCAAAAAGTTGGACAACTAATTGGGTGTTTTTTATGTATCGCGTCTCTACAAACCATTCAACAGCGCAATCCCCACACATCCTAGTGCCAAACCAAGCCACTGGCGTTTAGAGAGTTGTTCTTGAAAAAGTACATAGGCACTGATGGCACTCAATAAGATCACGCTCAAATTATACATCGTTAATACGACAGCTGCATTGTTTTGGTAGGCATCCAAGGCCTTCAACAAGAAGTAGAATGAGAAGAAATTCGGTAATCCTAAAGGAATAGCAGCCAACACCGAATTACGATTCCAATTCAAGGTACCATTCACCGACTTCCAAATCAATACGATTATGGAGCTCGCCATCGAACCGATTAACAACATCATAATAAAAGGAAGTGTTCCTCCTACCTGAGCTGTTAAAGCGCTGTTTAAATAACTAAACAAGGTATTCGTTAATCCATACGCCACAAATACAGCTATTAATAAAGAGACGACAGGTTTCACGCCAGAGGTAGCACTTACCTTTGGACTACAGAAATAAATAGCCGCAAATGAAAAAGCTAAACCCGCTGCAATCGACCAAGTGATTTCTCCTCCCGTTTTAAGGATAAATAAGTTGATGAGTACTGGAATCACCAACGAAATATTATTTGCCAATGACGTGGGCGCCATGCCATTCTTCTGAGTCGAAAAACCAGATAGCAAAAAGGTAATTACAAAACCAATGCCCATGGCGATCATCAAGGCGGTATCCGTGGATGCAGGCCATTGTAAAGGTAATGCTGAGGGCTGATGTAGGTAGGCCGTTAAAAAACAAACCGGATAATTCAATAAAATCGCGATACGCGTATCCACTTGAAAACGTGCATGCGCTCTGAAGTTCACCAGTAATAGAACGGAGAACACAACAGAAAGTATTAAATACAACATCTTATGATTTTTTAACGAGGTCTTCTAAAATACCAACCCATTCCGGAGAATTGTTCAAGCTTTCGACCAACTGCCAGTGCTCTCCACCCGCTTCTTCAAACAACTCTTTGTACTCCTCTCCCACTTCTATCGTTGTTTCTAAGCAATCAGCGACGAATGCTGGAGAGAATGCTAGGATTTTCTTCTTGCCTTCACCCACCAACTTCTTAATGGTTTCATCCGTATAGGGTTGTAACCAAGGGTCACGACCTAAGCGACTTTGGAAAGCAGTTCCAAACGTACCCGGTTTCAAGCCCATCTCAGCGGCAATCCGACGTGTCGTTTCGTGGCATTGTGCGCGATAACAGCCGTGATTTTTCTCGGTAATCGTTTCACAGCAGGTACCGAAAATACAGGTGTTTTTCGAATAGTCTCCCTTGCGAATATGACGCTCAGGAACACCGTGATAGGAGAATAAATAATAATCAAAATCCACGTCCTTTTGGTAATTCGCAGCTTTGGCGGCGAAATACTTAGCGAAAGCAGGATGATCGTAGAAATAACTAACCAAAGAAAGGTCTGGCATGACTTGCCAATCTTTCATCAATTCCATCACACGCTCATATACAGAACCCGTCGTTGCCGAGGCATATTGAGGAAAGAAAGGAATAACAATAAGTTTCTTTAAGCCTTTTGACTGCATGTCAGCTAAGGCCGACTTCATATCTGGGGACTGATAACGCATCGCTAAGCGCACATAATATGCGTCACCTAATTGCGCCTGTAAATCACGTGCTACGTCCTCGCCATAATATTTAAGTGGGGAACCACGCTCATCCCACAATTCTTGGTAGATTTTGGCAGATTTAGGTGCACGAAAAGGTGCGATTATGCCATTCACAAGCAAGGAACGAAAGATATACGGAATGTCGATCACCCGACCATCCATTAAAAATTCACGCAAATACTTACGAACTGCAGGGGTTTTCGGATTATCCGGCGTACCCAAATTCACTAATAGAACTCCAATCATAGCACAAATTTGGCCTAATTAATTAGAACACCCAACCTTCTGGCGTAATTTTTGTCCGCAATGGCCCTTCTACACAAGGAGCTAAATCTTGACAACCAACAGATCCCGGAGGACAAGCGTAGGTTACGCCAGGTATTGGGAAGGTTATTGGTACATAACCCGTAGGAATATCCTTTCTACGGTCGATGTTAAAAATCTTTTTACGTACCGAAAACACATTAAAAATACCTAACACTTTTTCACTCGGTTTTGTTACCGATTTTATGTTAATGCTAAAACGAGTTTCTGCAGGCACGTCAAACAATGACCCTGTCGATTGTTGGGAAGAAATCAACGACTGATAAAAATTGTATACACTTTTCGTAATGGAACGCTGCTCAAGTCTGAAATAATACAAACCATATCCATCAAAGGGTAAACGAGCAACTTGTCGGCCAACCACACGCTGACCGTTTGTTAATACATCTGAAAACACATTCAAATCATTGTTGGTCGTGATATCCCAACAATTGCCATTACAACGGTAGTTTAAAATGTTATTGTTAGGAAAACGAGGCATTACACAGTCGAGGGTTTTAACAAAATCAAAACGTCCTCCATCCGTACAGGTTGCACAAAATTGAGGTTGTTCGTAATGTTTCCAATTCCACATAAAATAGTCACCTTCTGTAGGCGAATCTTTAAAATCTAAATAGACGGTAAAACCTGCGCGACGAGGGTCTACTTGGGCATATTGCTCCAAGGCTTCAAATCGAACAATGGAGTTTTCAATTTCGGGTACAGCCCGCATGGTTTCAACAGAACTTTCATATTGCTCACCTGTTAGTGTCTTCACAAATAACTTATAGCTAGCGCCTACTTTTCCACGGAATTCTGCCGGTGGCAAATAAGTACCAAAAGGCTTTAAAACTTCGTTGAAATAAGTCTTAACACCCTTGTCATCCATCACATAAACCTCAGCTTTGGTAATTGGCTGTGCCAACACAGACAAAATTCGATTCGCGGAATTAGTCAATCGAACTTTACATAATTCAGGCTCATCGGAAATATCCGCTTCAATGGTTACGTAAGAAGTTGCGTCCTTCTGAACAAAGTTTTCAATGGGCTGAACACATGAAAACAGGGAAAGAACAAAAAGATATAGGAAAATTTTAGGAAATGGCATTCTTATAAAAATTTAAAATTGTAGGTCATCGAGATAAATGGAGATGCAAAAACGCTTAACTCATAAGCTTTTAAGCCATTCTTAGTTGACTTGAAGAAAACAGAATAGGGATTTTGACGTCCATATAAATTATACACGGTAAATACCCAGCTTCCTTCCCAGCGCTTATGCTTCATGGATGGATTATTAATCGTCCACGAAAAATCAAGACGATGGTAATCTCTTACGCGATCATTATTACGCTCCGCGAAAACAGCATATTTTTTGCCGCCGATTTCATAACTACCCGATGGAGAAGAAAATGGCCGACCTGTATTGTAAGCAAATGTAAATGAGAAACTGTGGTGCGTAGATGGCTGAATATTCCACATCACATTAAACGAATGGGGTTTGTCGTAATTTGTTGCAAACCAATTCCCATTGTTGATGGATTGAATCTCCGGAAAATCGCCAACCATTTGATTGAATGCACGCGCATACGTGTAAGAAATCCAACCCGAATTTTCGCCCTTCTTCTTCTGCAACATCAACTCAAAACCATAGGCTTTTGATTTACCCGTGATTAATTGAGTCTCAATGTTGGGATTCAACTGCAAATTAGCACCTGAAACAAAATCCAACGTATTGCGAACATTGCGGTAATACGATTCCATCGAAACCTCAAATACATTATCATTGAATGTTTTGAAAAAACCTAAAGAAGCAAAATCACTTTGCTGAGGTTTTATGAAGGAGTCTGCGGTCTTCCAACGGGAAGTTGGCAACGGTGTCGTATTGTTAGTTAACAATTGAAAAAACTGCTGCTGGCGATTGTATCCTAATTTCATTGTGGTATTTTCTGCCAACGAATATTTCATCGTTAAACGTGGCTCGAACCCACCGAAGGATGCCATTACTTCACCGTCCGCATATTCCTTTTTACGTACAACCGTATTAACGGATGGCATAAGCCCAGGTGCATATTCATTCACCGTACCCGCACCAATCCGCCAATATTTTGTATAGCGGATCCCCGCTTGAATGGTCAATTTATCATTCATTTTCCACTCATCATCCAAATAAATGGCAGCCTCTACTGATTTTTCCTTTGGTAAAATCACCGATGAAACACG
>JBDLUL010000171.1:0-5386 GCA_039805345.1 Bacteroidota bacterium
GAACTGATGGGTGTACCGCGTAATTTGATAACCGATGGGCTTGCTGCTGTTCCAGCTAAATCACCCGCTAACTGTATTTTTCCTTTGACTGAAGTTGTGGCATCCGGTGCGCCTGTTGATACAGTCGCATCTACATAATCTCTTACCGTTTTGACTGCTGGATATTTTGTCAAGGAGGCCGCGTCGCCTGAAATATCTGTACTCAAATTCGATGAAGCTTGCGCGCCTAAAGCGGTTAATGCCGCACCTGCCGTGGTAGCACCCGTTCCCCCATTCGTAACAGGCAAAGTACCTGTAATTCCCGAAGCAAGATTTACAGTGGCCGCCGTAGCAGCTGTTCCGTACCCTTGCCCTACATTCCAAAAATACGTCGATGTCAAACCATCGTAATAAAAGTTTAGGATGTCTTTTGCATTCGCTGCCGATGATAAAGGAATCGTTGTCGTCGAAGCTGAACCTAATACCTTATTCGTGCCTGATGGCAAGGTAAGTGTACGTCCTCCCGTCCCATCTTGAGTAACAACCAAAGTCCCGTAGGAACCAGATGTTGGCGTTGATGTAAAACTTAAAGTTCTATTTCCACCCAAAGTCACATTCGCATTCAAACCATTCGCAGGATTCCATGAAATGGTAGCCGCATCAGTCAAATTTTGTGGTGCAGATGCATAAATAGGCGAAGTAACTGTTCCTGTGAAAGTAGGTGATGCAATATTCGCTTTTGCTGTTAAACCAGGAACCGTTGGTGAACTGGCCGTTCCACCCAAATCTCCAGTTAGTTGAATCTTTCCTCTTGTCGAAGCATCCGCATCTACAATCGTTGCCGAAGCTACTTGCGCATCCACATAGGTCTTCACCGCATTTTGTGTGGGGTATAATGTCGTGCTCGTTCCTAAAGCGCCGTTCGATTTATTCGAAAGATCTTCTTTCAATAGTAAACCTGGAACCGTTGGGCTAGTGGCTGTACCTCCTAAATCCCCTGTTAATTTCACAATCCCTTTGGTGGATGTCGTTGCATCCGCAGCCCCAGCCGCTACTTGTGCATCTACATATGCCGTCGTAGCAAGTTTAGTTGAATTATCTCCTGAAGTTTGTGTAGGTGCCGTAGGCGTTCCTGTAAACGCCGGTGATGCAAGATTAGCTTTGGCTGCTAAATCCGCCGCCAATGCCGTCCCCTGCGTTGCCTGATCTACATAATCTTTGACCGCCTTAACCGATGGATATTTGGTATCATTGGTTCCATCTGTTTGAACACTCAAGGATTTATTACTTGTATTCTCTTTTCCCGCCAAAGCTGGTACCGTTGGGCTTGTGGCTGTACCACTTAAATCACCGGCCAACTGGATTTTTCCCGCGGCTAATGTCGTTGCATCCGAAATTGATCCACTAGTAACCTGTGCCACCGCTTGATCTACATAGGTTTTTGTTGCTTTTTGGGTAGGATATAATTGGTCTGATGTATTAGCCCCGCCCAAGTTCGTCGACGTTGATTTATTCGATACGACTTCCGCTACTCCTGTCAAATTACTGACGGTGGAATTCGTTACGTTCAACTGTCCTTGCAAGCCGCCCAACTGATTACGGTTATCAAAGATTTGATTCTGCTGGTCATTGATACGAGAGTTCATGGTCGTAATCGAGCTCGTATTATCAGCAACTTGCTTGTCTAAACTTGTCAGGCTTTGATTGACCACTAAAAATGCGGCATCACTTGCCAACTTATTATCCGCAATGCTCTGATTCGCCGTTTGAATCTGGCTCGTGTTACTCTTAATATCTGATTTCAACGGATCCAAATCCTTGGGGATTAAGTAACCTGCGTCGTTATTAAACTGAGACAAATTAGTAGGTGCTTCGCGCACATTCTTGTAATCCACCGCTTCCGCGTAAAGCGCATAAGGTGTGTAATTAAGTGCCTGCGTACTTACCTGCTTGAAACTCGCACAAGCATCATAGCTGACACTTACTTTTAAGTTTTTGACATTCGAATTCCATACAACCGTTTCAAAACTCTTGTAGATTCCAGCCGTATTTATTTGACTACCTGTACCAATGGAAACATTGACCAATCCAAACTCATCGGTCGTGACTTGTTGGGTTTCTTCATAATCCAATCCGCCCGTGGCATTCAATAAGCTAAAGCGTAAACACACATTGCCTTTGTTTAAGGGCTGGCCTGAAATACTTGCACCCGGAATGTCAATCGCCTTGGGATCTAGGATTACCGCTTGGTAATTCAGCGTCTTTTTATTGGTCTGAGCTTGGATGCTCAAACTGAACAAACTGATAACGATAAAGAGTAAATGCTTGAATTTTTTCATGGTAAGTATAAATTTTCAGAACTATTGGACTGCTTTGATGAGTGTTTTTGTTTGCAGTTTTCCTTGGTGGAAAACTTGTAAAATGTATTTGCCTGCTTGAATATCTTTGAATTGCGCTAACTGTATTTCGGTCTGCTTTTCACCGTAAATCCCTTCCCAGATGAGCTTTGCTTCGATATCATAGAGCATCATACGTATGGGAAGATTTGTGGTCCCTTGCGTTTTAACGGTTAAGGTGTTTACAAAGGGATTGGGGTAAGTTTCCACCGACCAGTTCACGGGCTCGCCTATGCTGAGCATACTGGTCATCGAAGTCTTTTGACTTAGTAAACCAAATGGCTGTTTAAACCCTTGACGAAAATTGTTTGTAACGCCTGTGGCCACGCTCGACTGCCCTATGACCTGCGAGGCATAGGCTCCTTTGGAAATACCAGATGATGCAATCGTGGAAAGCTTCAGGTATTGGCCTTGGCTACTTAAACTGACAAGAAGTAAAAAGAGTAAATATCTTTTCATATTAGTTCATTAAGCGAATGCCTACCGAAAATACAGTAGGTTTGAAGTTCAAGGTTGATTGACCTTCGGGCTGATCGTTTAGCGTTTGGGTTTGTTGGTAGGATACAAAACCTGCCAATTTATCCGTGAAGCGTTTCTCTACCTCTGCGCCGTAGCCAGCCATGAACTTGATTTGACTAAACTGAGGATCCTGAGTTAAGTCCTCATAACGGTTCATTAATAACTGATTGCCATGAACGATTTTATTCACACTGACAATTCCTTGTAGGTTGACTGCTGTCTTGAATGGAAGCGGAATGCGGATACCGAGTTTACCATGTACTCCTAGGTAATCGGTTTGATACGAAAAGGCGTTATTTTGAATGTCACCTACCGCGTTAAGTTGAGCGAATTGAAGACCCAAATCGTAATTGATTAAACTTAAAAGCTTAGCGACCTTGGTGTTTTGAGATAAGTAAATCGCAAAGGGAGTTTGCTCGAGTTTTTGTTGGGTGGTGTCTACGAGACTAGCCTTGTGAAAGGCTAATTGGAACGCTAAACCCGAGCCCGACTTCAACCCTTGCAGCGCTTGGCCTTGATCATTTTGGTAGTTAAACTCCGTGATGGCAATGCCTTGAGTCAGTTTGAATTGTTGGCCAAAGGCGGTTTGAGCAACAAATAAACACAGGCCAATGAATAATGAACGAGTAAAAAAAAGCTTCATGCTAGACACTTTTGGATTGGAATAAACTTTAAAACAATACAAAAATGAAGCCTTTAAGGAGCGTCATAATAAAATTGACGACCCAAACCGTTCAATAAATCGCAAAACTGAACAACTTAAAAAAAAACAGGTAGTTTGGTTTTAATGAAAACCATACTTTTGAAAAAAGAAATTCAAAGTATGGTATTGACCTCCGTGTTCTTAAATCTGATTATTTGTCTGACGCTATTGATATACCAATGGAAACAAAACAAAGCAATCATTTATGTAGCGAGTTTGATCTTATTAGTCAATATTCGCCAGATAATTATGTTGCTTATTAATGAGCCCTTGGAGGATCGCGTCTTGGCTACCTTGCTTGTCCATTTTGATCCGTTGGTCATTTTGATAGGACCAATGCTTTTGTACTATTATAAAAGTTTAATCCAAGGAAAGTTTGTGTTTGACAAATGGCTTTGGTTATACCTTATACCAATTAGTTTGATCTTTATTAATACGATACCCTATTATTTACTAGACTTTGAGAGCAAAATTCAATTTGCCAAAATGATTAAACAAAATCCTAGTCCAGATTTTAAAATCCCTCGGGGGACATGGCTTATTGATTATAATATACAGATGAAAATAATCCCAATACATAACTGGGCTTATATTATCTATTCGTTTTTCTATTTATTTCAAGAGAAGAAAAAGAATTCAATTAAGGCGAAAGTTTCCAAAATCATAACGCGATTAAGTTGGATCATTTTTATTGTCTGGTTACCCATGCTCTTGCAAGTTTTATTCGCTACGTTACATGCAAAGGATCCATTTGATCTGTCTTTTCAGGACTCTACCATTAGTTCGGATTTCATGTATTTAGCCACGCTTATTTTACCTCTTTCGTTTTTCCTATACCCATCATGGCTATATGGTTCAGCCAATACATCTACGTCAGTTTGGGAGAAGTTTAAAGAGATGTGGTCGTCGATTTCACGCATTGCATTAGATGAAAAATTGGAAAAACCTGAAAAATCGGCTGATCTAGATCGAATCCTTCGGTACTTAGACACGAAAAAACCGTATTTAAATGCGACTTTTTCTGTGCATGATGTGTCGCGAGAATTGAACATTCCACACCTTCGCGTTTCGAATAGTTTTAATAAACAATTAGAAACAACCTTCCCGGAATATCGTAACAAGCTACGCATCGAATATGCCGTAGGTCTATTAAAAGAAAACGCCCATTTTCAAATGTCGATTGAAGGAATCGCGGTTCAATCAGGATTTAAAAATAAATCTTCGTTTTACGCGGCCTTTCGGGCGGTACATCAGATGACACCCACGGAGTGGATTTCAAAGAATTTGGGGGGTAACGCTGCCGGGGTCTGCGACCCCGGCAGCGTTACCCCCCAAAGCTACACAAAGTCGAACGGAAACAGTTCCAGAAAACTGATTAAATAAGTCTTTAACAAAGTAAAATGAGGCTTTAACAGGCGAAATTTATCAGAAAACTGATAAACTGCCATCCCCTACCTAGCGGCGCAGATCCTGCATGAATTGCTGTGGAGAAACCACTTGTTTAGGCTGTAATTTATACGCTTCTTTCCAATCCTTACGCTTCAAATCCCCATTCTTTATCGACTTAATAAAACTCATCCACGCAAATGGATTCGTTAAGCTCAACAAGGGACTCGACACAAAGGATTTATTCGCTTGGCCCGAAATCATCATATCAGAGAAATTTCGAAAATTCGAATTGGCTCCCAAGCCTGCCTGCAAGGCAAACACGTTCAACTTCGACTGCTCCAAATTCCGAGCAAGCACCTCACGCTGCTTTTCATCCCGCAAACGCAAATTCAAAAATGCC
>JBDLUL010000172.1:0-8520 GCA_039805345.1 Bacteroidota bacterium
ACCTCCCATTTGGAGGAATCGATCATAATAGGCAAACGGGCGATATCGGGTTCAGCCATCAACAAGTTCAGGAATTGAGGCATCATTTTAACACCATCAATCATCCCTTCATCCATGTTGACATCCAAAATCTGAGCACCACCATCTACTTGTTCGCGTGCTACTGCAATTGCTTCTTCGAAATTCTCCTCTCGAATCAATCGTGCAAATTTCTTAGAACCCGTTACGTTACAACGTTCTCCGACATTGACAAAATTGGTCAATTCTGTAATTTCCAAAGGTTCTAAACCCGAGAGTTTTTGATTATGGCCGATTACGGGTAATTGATGTGGAGCATAGTTGGCTGCAACCTCAGCAATAGCACGAATGTGTGCGGGCGTCGTTCCGCAACATCCTCCAATAATATTCACAAATCCATTTTGCAAAAAGTCCTCAATGACCTCCGCCATTTGCTCAGGGCTTTGGTCGTATTCACCCATCTCATTCGGCAAACCCGCATTCGGGTGTGCAGAAACATAAAATGGCGATTTATCATTTAGTGTTTTTACATAAGGACGCATTAAATCTGCTCCTAATGCACAGTTTAGCCCCACAGATAAAAGTGGCATGTGCGAAATAGATGTCAAAAACGCTTCGGTTGTTTGACCAGACAATGTTCTGCCTGAGGCATCCGTAATCGTGCCCGAAACCATAACAGGCAAATAGGGTTTGCTTGGATTTACCTTAAAAAACTGATCGATAGCGAATAGCGCAGCTTTCGCATTCAGCGTATCAAAAACCGTTTCGACTAATAATACATCCGCACCTCCATCAACTAAACCACGCACTTGCTCAGTGTATGCTTCAACTAATTCATCGAAGGTAACGGCCCGGTAACCAGGATCATTTACGTCCGGAGACAAGGAAAGCGTACGGTTGGTTGGCCCAATAGATCCAGCCACATAACGTGGCTTATGAGGCGTTTTTGCCGTAAACTCATCAGCAACTTCACGGGCAATTTTAGCAGATTCGTAATTTAGTTCATAAACTAAATCTTCCATGTGGTAGTCGGCCATCGCAATGGACGTACCCGAGAAAGTATTCGTTTCTGCGATATCAGCACCCGCCTCAAAATATTTGGCATGAATTTCCTTGATAACATCTGGGCGTGTGATGGAAAGCAAATCATTGTTCCCCTTTACCTCGTGCGGAAAATCCTTAAACCGATCACCACGGTAATCGGCATCCGATAATTTATATTCTTGAATCAAAGAACCCATGGCACCATCCAGGACTAAAATCCGTTGGCGCAATTGTTCGTATATAGATGGCTTCTGCATAATCCTGCAAATATACCACAAAACGCTCAAAAGATGAGCTGAAATATGCCTAAACTAGACCCATTTTTTTGATTTTTTCCAAATCTTCGGGTGTATCAATTCCCATCGTTTCATATTGTGTGACGATGGTTTGAATGACATACCCATTTTCAAGCCAACGTAATTGTTCCAAGGATTCGGCTAATTCCAATGGACTGGGTTTTAGCTGACTTATTTCCATCAAGACATCTGCGCGATAGGCATACAACCCGATGTGTTTGAAGTAAGGATGAGATGCCATCCATTGTTCCGTCTCAACGCCACGGACATAGGGAATGGTTTGACGGGAAAAGTATAAAGCCTCCCCACGAATATTCACAACAACTTTGGGTGTATTGACAGAAAAGAGCGTATCCGCATCCTTTATTTGCTTGATCAGTGTCAAAATAGGTGCATTCGTTTGAAAACCGGTGGCTAGTTCTTGCAGTTGCGCGGGTTCAATAAAAGGCTCATCCCCTTGGATATTGACTACATAATCGATGTCTTCACTTATTTTACTTAAAACCTCCGCACAGCGATCAGTACCAGAGACATGGTCATTACGCGTCAAAATTACCTCTGCACCAAAACCTTCAGCAACTCCTTTTATCTGCAAATCATCCGTCGCAATCACGACACGGTGCCAGCCTTGAACAGCCATGACCCGTTCGTAAGTACGCTGAATCATCGGCTTACCACCCAAATCAACCAAGGGTTTCCCAGGAAAACGGGTAGATGCGAAACGAGCAGGGATAATGGCAATTACTTTTTTGTCATGCATCATTTTTCAAACTTAAGTGATGAATTTTTCTCAAATTTGCACATAATTGACGAAGATGCTTTCTGAATGATGCGAAAAATATTCAATCACCACTTTACGAGTACGATTTGGAGTTTAGGCTACTGGGGAACCGCAGCCCAACCCAAGGTTTGGATTGAAACACGCAATTCAGAACAAATTCAAACATTCACATTGGATTTACAGGCATTGACTCTCGACGCAAATCCACAAGCGCCCGAACACAATCATTCGCTTCAGTGGTTAACCGGCTTAGTCGACGGAGGCGTTTTCCTCAAGCTCCGCCAAGGCAAAAACCCGGGTATAGAAGGATTAGAAACCTATGATTTCCCTAGCGGAAAATTGCGTTATTCGATACCGATCAAACAATGGAGTACGCTTGAAAACCAACAATTGATTACGAATCAAGGAATAATTGATTTAGCATCCGGGAAGATACAAGCTACATTTGATTCAAATAAAATATCTGGCGATTTATCCGTTGAATCGCCTATGCATTTCGAGGAAAGCCAGGCAGAATTTCAGGCATTTGTCACCCTATTTGGTCAAAAATTTCAGGAAAAAATCGGAAAAGGGATGGATTATTGGGAAGGCTCAAATAAGCTGATATTTTCTTATTATATTTACGAGAAGACTTGGAAAAATCAGCTCAGAATTTGTGATTTTGAATTCAACACGCTGTTTTTAGAGACTTTAGCCGAAGGTGAGTTGATGGGTTACCACACTTTCCAATGCTTGCAAAATACTTTATTTTTCATCAAAGATAAACGTGAACTTTTCATCTATGCAGATTTATAAACTTCGTTTCGCTATTCTATTCATCATGCTAATGGGCACTTTTCGTGGCATGAGTAATAGCCTTGATTCATTGGGCTTAAAAAAAGAAAACAACAAGACCTACTTAGTCTACAAAGTAGGCCCTAAACAAAGCCTATATAATGTCCTTAAGCGATTCAACATATCGTTAGCAGAATTCAAACAAGTTAATCCCGAAATTGAAATTCCTGTCAATTCGGGCGAATTAGTCTTTATCCCTTTGCATTACTTGGATGAAAGCACGAATACGCTACTATCTGTTGCGAAAGCTTTAGAAAAAACACCTGAAGAGAAACCACGTAATTCAACGGGAGTTCACATGGTTACAGCGAAACAAAGTTTATTAACCGTGGCCAATTTATACAAAGTTACCATGGCCGAAATTCGCAAATGGAATAACTTAACAAGCGATGTACTGAAAGAAGGTCAACGACTCGTGATCGCAGCACCATCAACAACTACACCGATCGATAAGTCGGCACAATTGCCACCTAAAAATACGGAAGAAACAAAAGCGCCGACGGCTGCAGCAGAACAAACGGATGCCAACGGCATGCGGAAGACGATTGAGACAGGTATGGCTGAATTAATTGACGTCCCTGATAATTCTGGCAAATATTTAGCCTTACACAAATCAGCACCTATCGGAACTTTGGTATTAGTTAAAAACCTTGCCAATGGACAAAGTATATGGGTGAAGGTTATTGGCCGACTGCCTAATACAGATAGCAAATTGATCATCAAACTTTCTCCCAAAGCATTTGAACGTTTGAATGCCGTGGACAAAAGAATCCGGGCAGAAATCAGCTATTTAGTTCAATAAGATGGCCAAAAGAAAAAGACCCATCACGGCAGGTACCATAGCTTTTGAGGTATTATTCATTCTCTCCTATCCGTTTATTGCTGCGTTTTCAACAGTCATAACTGTTGCGGTTTGGGTATTATCCTT
Organism: Bacteroidota bacterium; assembly: GCA_039805345.1. GTDB lineage: Bacteria > Bacteroidota > Bacteroidia > Cytophagales > Spirosomataceae > Aquirufa. The sequence continues at coordinate 3,902 of JBDLUL010000172.1, forward strand.
ACCATCGCGGTTATTAGCGTTCTTGGGGAATAGAAAATAAGCCATGGAAGCACATGTGATTAAATTATTGGACGAGAAATTCCATTTTTTCAATCATAAACGCTTTATCGAACACGATCCTATTCAGATCCCACATCTTTTTACAAAGAAACAAGACATTGAAATCATGGGGTTTTGGGTGGCTATGTTGGCATGGGGCCAACGAAAAACAATCATTTCAAAAGCTCATGAATTAATCGATTTGATGGACGGCAGCCCGGCTCAATTCATCCTGCAACATCAAGAAAGCGATTTAAAACGCTTTGAAAAGTTCAAGCATCGTACCTTTAATGCGACAGACGCCTTATATTTTATATCTTTTTTCAAACGACATTTTCAGGCGTACGAAAGCTTAGAAGACGCTTTTTCGGTTAATGATCAATCGGAAGAAAAATCAGTAGAGCAATCCATCAATCGATTTTATACGCATTTTTTCAACGATGAATTTGCCCCACAACGAACTCAGAAACACATAGCCTCCCCTGCTAAAAACTCGGCCTGTAAACGTATCAACATGTTTTTGCGTTGGATGGTGAGAAAAGATGAAGCTGGAGTTGACTTTGGCATTTGGAATAAAATCAGACCACACCAATTGGTTTGCCCCTTAGATGTTCATGCGTTACGAACCGCAGAAAGTTTGCAATTGATTCAACCGGGACCTACAAACTGGAAAAAAGCCATGGAATTGACAGATATCTTACGAGCTTTGGATCCTAATGACCCTGTTAAATATGATTTTGCCCTGTATGGTATGGGCATTGAAGAAAAAACGATATGGAAATAGTTCACATAAAAAGCCTTGATGGCACAGCCTTTTTTGAAGTAATTCCTGCTTTGGGAGGCATGTTAACTCAATTAAATTGGGCTGGGAATGTCATTACACTTCCTTTTGAAAATCAATATGCAAACAGTGAAAATCCTTATCACCCCAGTGCATTATTAAGCCCCTGGGTGAATCGGGTACGGAATGGCAATTATTCTTTTGAAGGAAGAAATTATCAGTTACCCATTAACGAACCTAATTTGTGCAACGCAATTCATGGGCTATTGGCACGAAAGCCATTTGAAGTAAGCCTCGAGGCTTCGAAAGCTACGTTAACGTATCATTATGATGCAGCAGAAAAGGCCTACCCTTTTCCATTTGAGATGCAATTAGCCTACTCTTTTTCAGCTGACAATTCGTTTCAATTGGAGTTTCAAGCGAAAAATACAGGTTCTGGCAATATGCCTTTTGCATGCGGGTGGCATCCGTATTTTAATCTAACGCAAGGGAGTCTGGCTGACTGGTGCATTCGATTTGATTCCCTAAGCAAATTCAATTCCGATAGCCAAATGATTCCATTGCGAGAGGAAAGTTTTGATGCCAGTGCCGGAGTAGATCTTGGCAAAGAGGTATTGGACAATGTTTTTCGCTTAAAATCGACGGAAAAACATATTACCCAATTGTATAATAAGTCTAAAAATGAATCGTTATACATCGAACAATCCAGCGTAGATTTCCAATTTTTAGTCGTATTTGCCCCAGAAAATTCAACTTGCGTGGCGATTGAGCCGATGTCGGCAAATACCGATGCATTCAATACAGGAGATGGATTACGCATCTTAGCACCTGACGAGATCTTTCGTTCAACCGTTAAAATTTGGTATACCAAAGCCGACAAAGCAGTCTAATTAGGTAAAACCTTTTTGTACATTTGTAATTATGATGCAACGATTCTTTTTTCTTATTCTACTTATATCGAGTATACACGTCGTAAAAGCGGATGTAGGGGCCGATAGTTTAGCGAGTAAATGGAAAAGAGATTTCAATACGGGAATTAATTTAAATCAATCGAGTTTTTCCGATAACTGGAAAGGTGGAGGAACTAATACATTTGCCATCGGCTGGTTTTTAAATCATTCCGCGAAGGTAAACAATAAGAATTGGCGCTTAAATAGTGATTTAAATCTGCAAGTAGGGTTTCTTCAAAACCGCTCTCAAAGTTTGCGAAAGAACGTTGATCGAATCTTTTATGAATTTAAAGCCGGTTACCGAATAAGCCCCAAATGGGATTTTTATGGGTCGACCAACTTTTCATCTCAGTTTTTTCAAGGTTTCGAATATGGGAAAAAGAATCTAAAGGGCATTCCCGTTGATTCATTGGTGTCAAACATATTCGCACCGGCCTATTTAACGTCCTCTATGGGTTTTGAATATCATCCAGACAAATCGTTTTACACGCGAATAGGTGTAGGAAGTTTACGCCAAACCTTTGTGTTTGATGAGCGAATTTCTAGAGCTGGCCTATTTGGTTTGGAGAAACCGGGTGATAATATTCGTAACCAATTTGTTTTTCAATATTTGATGAATGTTGAAAAAGATATTTTCCAAAACATCAACATGAAAGCGCGTTATTCAGCACTGGTAGATTACTTCCGTATGGGGTATTCAAATGGTATTGTCCACCGTTTAGATGCGAATTTCACGATGAAGGTAAATAAATACGTCAGTACGAACTTACAAGCAGTACTATTTAAGGATTACGACCAAGATCCCAATTGGCAATACTCTCAAATACTTTCGATGGGTGTCTTATATCGATTAGCTAATTGATCTTTTACGTTGCTGCATCCGCTCATGCAACATTTGAATAATACCATCTTTCAGTCCCAGGTCAGGCACAAAAATAGTTTGACAACCGGCGAGTTCCATGGCGGTCAAATAGATCGAAGCGGCAGGAACAATCACATCAGCACGGTCCGTATTTAAACGCAATTTATTCACACGATCCTCGTACGAATAGGAATTAATGAAGTCAGAGATACGCTGCAATTCATCTATATCCATGATTTTTTCATCGCTAACCTGACTTGACAAATTGTATAGCTTACTGATATTTCCTCCCGTACCGACTGCATGAACAGGTCCTCTTAAGGATTCCATTTGTAACGAGATCCACTTTTTCATTTTATCCCAATCGCCTTCTTTTTCTTTTCCCTCAAGCAAGCGCACAGAACCAATTTTAAAAGATTTTGAAGCGAATTTCTCTTGATTGCGGTAAAAATTCAATTCGGTAGAACCACCACCCACATCGATATGCAAGTAATTCTTCTTCGGGTTTAGGGATTTAACGACAACATCATTGATTAATTCGGCTTCGCGCGCCCCATCGATAATTTGAATTTTCATATCCAAAATCTTGTGGATACGCGTAACAAGTTCTGCTGAGTTTGCGGCTTCTCGCATGGCAGAAGTAGCACAAATGGAATAATCTTGTACCTCATGCAAATCCATCAGCAACTTGTAGGCATGCAACAACTTAAATACACGCACCTCAGATTCAGGCGAAATCGTTCCATGACTAAATACATCGTGCCCTAAACGTAAGGCAAAGCGAACATATTCAACGCGCTTAAAACTCATCATCCCGTCATTTTCCAATACACTGGATATTTGTAAACGAGCAGCATTCGAACCGATATCTATGGCAGCAAATTTCATGAGATAGGATTGGGTTTATGTAAGTAAAAACCATTGGCACTTGGCTCAAAGCTTATTTCAGTACCTAAAACAAACAATAATTGCCTTTTATCAATAACTACGGGTATTTCTTGAATGAGATATTCCTCATCAAATTCCGTTTTTTGATCAAAGCCTAAGACGTAGGATCCGCCACAGGTTCCACCGCGCATACCGACCCGTAGAAAAGGCTCAGGCATTTTGCCCTGTTGAACGAGCGCAACAAGATTTTCGTACGCAGCGGATGAGAATGAAATAGGAGAATTATTTGACATACATGCAATGAAAGCCTGCGCAAATTTAGTTAAATTTAACCTGCTATAATGCTTTTTGCAATTAACATTTTTTAAGGATTTTAAGGCAATAAAAACGCATTGCTACGTTTAGGTGATAAAATATACAGCATGAATTATTCCATTCTTTGGGCAGACGACGAAATTGATTTACTAACTCCCTACATCATATTTTTAGAAAACAAAGGCTACCAAGTGACAGCAGTCAATTCTGGCGCCGATGCATTGGACTTGGTGAATAAGCAAAAATTCGACGTTTTATTTTTGGATGAAAACATGCCAGGCATGACAGGCCTAGAGGTTTTGATTGCAATCAAGCAAATTCGCCCTAACCTCCCAGTCATCATGATTACCAAATCAGAAGAAGAGGAACTCATGGAAGATGCCATAGGATCTAAAATAGCTGACTACCTAATCAAACCACTAAATCCCAACCAACTACTACTGTCAGTGAAGCGAATCTTCGACAAAAAGCGTTTAGAGGATGAGAAGACAAACCTAAGTTACCAACAAGAATTTAGGGAGCTCTCCATGCGCTATCAAGATGATTTAAATGCTTCAGAATGGGCTGAAATCTACAAGAAACTGACCTATTGGGAATTGGAAATAGACCAAACTGAGAATAAATCGATGTCGGATGTCCTCATTAGCCAGAAGTCGGAAGCCAATGTACATTTCAGTAAATTCATTGAAAATTCGTATGAGTCCTGGTTACAAAAGCCTACTAGCGACACACCTATCTTGAGTCATTTAATGATGCGTAAATACGTTTTTCCACGTATTCAAGA
>JBDLUL010000173.1:0-20593 GCA_039805345.1 Bacteroidota bacterium
ATTAATGGTTTTGGTCGCATCGGTCGACTTACTTTCCGTCGTTTATTGGAAAAAGAAAATGTAGAAATCGTTGCTATTAACGATTTAACTGACAATGCTACTTTAGTACATTTATTAAAGTACGATTCAGTTCATGGACGTTTTAACGGAACTGTTACTTCTGATGCGGATAGCATTACTGTAAATGGTCACGTAATTAAAGCTTTCGCTGAGCGTGATCCAAAGCAATTACCTTGGGGTGCTTTAGGAATTGATGTAGTATTAGAATCAACGGGTCGTTTTATCGATCAAGATGGTGCTGGCCAACACTTAACTGCTGGTGCTCGTAAAGTTATCATCTCTGCTCCTGCTAAAGGTGATATTCCTACCGTTGTATTAGGTGTTAATGATGATACATTGACGGATGATATGACAATTATCTCAAACGCTTCTTGTACAACAAACTGTTTAGCTCCAATGGCTAAGGTTTTAGATGACGCGTTTGGTATTGAAAAAGGATTCATGACAACTGTTCACGCTTACACAGCTGATCATAACTTACAAGATGCTCCTCACTCCGACTTACGTCGTTCTCGTGCTGCTGCTTATTCAATCATCCCTACTTCTACAGGTGCTGCGAAAGCTGTTGGTTTAGTATTGCCACATTTGAAAGGTAAATTGGACGGAAATGCGATGCGTGTTCCTACTCCAGATGGTTCTGTAACTGACTTTACAGTGGTGTTGAAGAAAGATGCTACCGTTGCTGAAATCAATGCGGCTCTAAAAGCTGCTGCTGATGGCCCAATGAAAGGTATCTTAGAATTCACAACGGATGAAATCGTTTCAATCGATATCATCGGAAACCAACACTCTTGTATCTTGGATTCTAAATTGACAACAGCTATGGGCAACCTAGTGAAAGTTGTTGGTTGGTATGACAACGAATTTGGTTATTCTTCTCGTGCTGCTGATTTGATCGCGCGTGTTGGATAATTTCAATTAATATTCAATAACAAAAAAGAGGCTTATGCCTCTTTTTTGTTTTGTACCCGTGCATAATTGATCGAGAATCCTTTATCAAACCAAATTTTCTCAAAGCGTGTTTTAATCCCAAAATGATCCTCGTTCCATTCAGATTCATATAGATTTTTTGTTTCAGCTAAAACCGGTAAGCCATACGCGCGAAACTGTTCCATCGAATAATCGAAAAAAGGTTCAGAATCTGTTTTCAAATGTATGATGCCATCAGGCTTCAGTAATCTCAAGTATTTTTCCAGGTAGAAAGGAAAAGTTAATCGCTTCTTCTCATCTCGATCTTTCATGCGAGGGTCGGGAAAGGTAATCCAGATTTCATCAATTTCATGGGGAAGAAAAAAATCTTCAATGAACTGAATCTGTATACGTAAGAAACCCACATTCGTAAGTCCCAAGCGTTCTGCTTCCCTGCCGCCTGCTGCTAATCGGTCTCCTTTCACGTCCGCACCTACGAAATTCATGTTGGGAAATAATTCCCCCAATCCATTTGTGTATTCCCCTCGACCGCAACCTAATTCGACCACGAGCTTATTTGAATTTTTAAAATAAGCTTGGTTCCATTTTCCTTGACAAGCGGAAAAGAATGGTTTCGGAAATTGAATGACGTTTTCTAATCGTTCCGCCCATTCATATTTGTATGTCTTCTGTCTACTCAAAACGATTCTTCTATTTCAGCTACTAAATACGTGCTGCCCGTGATTAAAATAAAATCAGATGCGGAATTGCGTGCTACTTGAATGGCTTGATTTACATCTTCAGCCACATCTCCTGTTAAGCCATGCCGACTAGCCATTTCTTCTAGTTCCTTCGCTTTTAGCGCGCGAGGATTTTTAGCTTCCGTGAATAAGTAAAACGCATCTTTAGGAAATAACGCCAAAACCCGGTTTATGTCTTTGTCGGCAACCATGCCCAAGATAACCGTCAAATGGCTAGGTTGATATTGCTTCACCTGTGCTAATATTTGACGAATTCCTGATTCATTATGCCCCGTATCTGCTACAATCCAGGGATTTTCTTGATACACCTCCCATCGACCACGGAGCGAAGTATTTTTGCGGCATGAGGCAATGCCGGCCTGAACCTTAGTTAATTCGAATGGAATGATTCCTAAATCGTTCAACTGTTCACACCAGGCAATGACACCCCGTACATTATTCATTTGATAAATTCCAGCATAGGGACTTTGAACTTTAAATTTTCCCCAAGTACGTGTTTCCACATCCATGTGTAAACCTGTGGTCGACAAGACGGGATTGGAAATCGCAACCTCATCCGAAGCAAATCGTATGGTTGCCATTTCTTGATTCGCTTTCTCCAGAAATATTTCGGTGGTTTCCAACTGCTTTTCACTGATACAAACAGGCGTATTCCTTTTGATAATGCCCGCTTTTTCAGTGGCGATTAATGCAAGGCTATCACCTAAGATGTCTTGATGATCATATCCGATATTCGTTATCAAGCATCCAATCGGCTTAATGATGTTGGTTGAATCCAAACGACCACCTAATCCTGTCTCGATGATGGCAAAATCCACTTTTTGTTCCTTGAAATACTGGAACGCCATGATAACCGTCCATTCAAAAAAACTAGGACGAATGGATGCCAACAATGGCTGATTTTGATCAAAAAAGTCAACAATCCATTGTTCGCCAACTTCTTGTCCGTTGATTTTGATTCGCTCCGTAAATGATTTTAGATGTGGTGAGGTATAGAGACCAACTTTATAGCCATGTTCTTGTAAGATGGAGGCTATAAAATGCGAACTGCTCCCTTTCCCATTGGTACCTGCAATATGCAACGTCTTAAACGCTTCCTGCGGATTGCCTAATTGAGCAGAAAGGCTCTCAATATTACCTAAACCGGGTTTATAAGCCTTTTTACCTTCCCGATGAAACACGGGCAATTGGGCATACAAGAAGTTGATGACTTCTTCGAAACGCGTCATAATTAGTTGGTAGGCACAATTTTAATCGTTTTGAATCCACTAGCTCCCCGACTGATACCATCGCTCTTCGGATAAAAACGAGCATTCTTGATCAATTTTTTATAGCGTTCAGCTAAGGATAATTTAACGTTAGTGCGGTCGATGCGAATTTCTGTCACATTACCTTTTTCGTTGATTCGAATAAAAAAGGTGATTTCGCCAGTTTCAGAACCATTATCAATGCCATTCAAAGATTTGGTATCAAATGTCCAATCTTGTGCAATTTTACCCTCTCCGTTTCCTGATCCTGAACCGTTTCCGTTTCCACCGCCACCGATACCAGTGCCTGTTCCTTTTCCTGTACCGACTCCTGAACCAGTACCTGAACCATTTCCACCAGTTGTTGCACGTGGAGAACGTTTACCCATCGTTAGATTCAAATCTACAACGGGTTCTGCTTCTTTTTCCTCTTTTGCTACTACAGGAGGACTTTGTTTAACAGTTACCGGACTCGCTACCGTGCTCGTCATTGGGGGAACTGTATTAGCTTGTTCTGCTTCGGTTGTCTGGGTAATTTCTTGTTGGGATTGAGACTCAGGCGCCGGTGGCTCCTGCTCGAACGTGATCTCACCTGCTGAACCGTCTTCCATTGTTGGAATTTTAGGCGTAGGTGATTCATTCCAAATTTGAACTTGCCAAATCAATAAAAACAACACCGCATTAATCAGCAAGGTGATAACAAATGCTTTACGTTGATTCTTTTTCTCAAAGTCTTTTTGTGAATAGCTAATGCTCATATCTTATCTTTTGTAAACCCAAATATCTAATTTCTTTTCTGTCTTTAAACGTGCTGCTGCAGCATATCCCGCATCAAAATCAGCGACCTCTCCTACACTAACCCGGTAATGCCCCTCGCCTGCTTTCTTTTCAATGATTTGCACATTTTCAAATCCTTTGGCAAAAAGTTCAGCTTGACAAGTCGCTGCTTTTGCTTCTGTTTTAAAACTTCCTGCCACTAAAAATATTCCTCCCGAAACAGGCGCTGTAATTTCTTCCTGAACTGAAGCAACAGGTTCCTTTTTAGGAACTTCAATTGCAGCTATTTTAGCAGGAGCTGCTGCCTTTGTTTGCTTAATCCGAATCGTCAATGGACTAAATGAACTATTCACATAGCGTGAATTAGGCTCCGTCAAGTAATATGCCGCAATTCCACCAAAGAAAAATGCCATTAATACATACGTGTAAAACTGATTTTGCCGCGTGCGCTTTACAACGGGTTGAATGGTTGGTAAATCAACTGCCGACTTCTCCACTGGACTTTCTTGAAGTACAGGTTTCTTTCTCGCTTGACCAATTCCCACAGGAAATAAACCATATTGATTTAAATCAAAATTGATTAATTGGTTTGGCTCAAATTGCAGTCGGCCGGATTTACTCACTTGGAATACACCAATATTCCCAAATTGGAATTGTTTATCGCTTTTAATTTGAGCTGATAAGCTTTGTCCAAACTGATGTACTGCTAAAAACGCTTGTTTCTGGCTAATACCTTTTTCCTTTGCCCAACTCGTTGCCAATAATCCATCATCGGATTGTAGACGTTCATTAAATGCAACCCATTTAGTTTTGGGATGAATTACCTGTTCGTCATCCAGTTGGAAATCTTGTGTATTTAATACAAAACCACCAAAATGCGGAATGATAACACAATCGTGTGTGTAAAGTAAATGCTCAATAAACTCAATCATCGGATTCATTATTGTCATCATTAAAACGAGTAGGCAACGCCTACAGTATAATTAAGTCCTTGGCTCGTGTAATTCAAATAGCGTTGGTAGTTCTTACCTAGCAAGTTATTCGCACTCACAGAAATATTGAATTTCTTCGTAATCAAATAATTCACTTTCAAGTTTAAATCAATGATATCATCCAATTGTTCAGCCTTGGGTGTCAACGACTTTTCAAAGCTATATAATCCAGAAATATAGAATAAGTCGGGCGATACAATGATTTTATCTTTAAAGGTAATCGAGTTGGTAAATGATAAATTCATCATCGGGCGATGAATAGGTTTATCGATTGTGCTCAAGTCAGCCTGATCATATGCGATATCTTGATACGTATTAAAGTCATACTTCAAGATTGACAAGACTTTATCAAAGGTCTGGTAATTAACTTGGCCTGACATATTAAACACCTTCGCTGATTTTTCAACTTTGGTATTCGCATAAATCATTTCAAAATGCGATGGGTCTGATGTTGAATTCAAGTACATCGCTAAATTATTGTATTCAGCATAGCCAAATTTCAATTCAAAATCGAGGTTACGCTCATTTGATCCTTTAATTCCACCGTAGATGTTCGAGCTTTGCGTCGTATTCCGCAAGCTTGGTGCTATACGTGGTGCTAACCAATTATTTTCACTGGTATATTGATTGTAGCTATTAAAATAGGTCTCTCCGCCTAAGCCAACAAATACATGCAGGAAGTCGGTAGGTTTAAAGTCAACTTTCAACAACGGGAACAAGCGTGTCTTATTCAATGAAATACTTGCATCTTTCTCGTTCACAATATTCAATCCCCCAGTAACGGCTAAACGGTTATTCTTGTATAAGAATGTGGGTTTAACACGGTATAATTCCCTGCGGTTATTCACAAAAGCAAATGTATTTTCCGACATGTTCATCTCCCCTGTTAAATAAGCAGAGAAATTGTCTGTTACGCGTAAGATCCCTTGAAGTTTACTGTCCCAAATCCACTCTTTGCTTGTGTAATTGTTAGTCAAATAGGTCAATCCCGATGTGGCGATGTAATCCCACTTAACATCCTTTTTTGAATTCGAAATACTTCCTGAGTAATTGAATTTATTGTAGGCGATTTCCAAATCCTTAATAAAAGGAACGGCAAATGCTGCTTCTGGTCGGCCGTAATAATTATTTTCCGTACGCTTAAAGCTAATTTGACCATCCAAGAAATAGTTACCTGTAAAGGTTTTACTATAGACTTTTGCTTCATTCTCATTGCGGCTAGAGTTACCCATACTGACTGGACCTCTGCGGTTTGCATCGTGATTGATGTAGACACCTTGGAATTGGTTTTCTTTAGGTGTGAAGCCAAAATGACCATTTAATAAGGTATGGCCATAATTTCCAGCACCTACCTTGACTAAGTTTTTGAATTTAGGTCCAAAGGAAGAAACTAATTCATCTCCTTCTCTAGGCCCAATAACAGAAGTCGTCAACAAGGTATTGTTTGTCGCATCCCATTTGCGATCAAAAAATTCATACTTCATTTTACGTCCTTTCTGCGTATTTTCAATCTCAGTTAAGGGTTCGAAATTACGCGAAATCTGAGGTTGAAGGACAATTTTACGCTCCTTCTCCAAAATGATATCATCATTTTGAATATTACCTTCTTTCTTGTCTTGAGCAAATAAACCAGTGGATACCCCCAGCATGAGCACACTACAAATGATCAATGGATTCGTTTTCATTTGAAATTTCATATTCAATTATTTTAGGGGTAAGCTTTTTAATGTATTTTTTGCTAATTCAATCACCTCGTTATCGGTCGAATTGTCAATGACTGATTTCAAAATGGCTTTCGCCTGAGGCAAGTTTTTCATGGAAACGAAGTTGTTTGCCAATAAGATATATGCCTTACCAATCACCGCATCTGATACCTCAACAAATTCATTCTTGAACTTATTGCTGATCATATCATTGGATTCTTTGAATTTACCTGCTTGTGTTAATTGAACAGCTAATTGGTATTGCGCTTCTCCACCGATGTCCCCTTTAGGATCTAATGCAATTGTTTTGTTTAACCATTCCGTACGTAAGTCTACAGAGGCGCTATCAGAATAAGCTTCTGCTAATCCCCGACTCATTTTTGCCTTTTCTTCTGTATTGTATAAATTCAAAGGTTCCACCTCTGTAAATATCTTCGCAACAGAATCCAATTGTTTACTTGCGTAATATGCCTTAAAAATGTTGTTGTAGGAATTTAACTGATTTTCAACTTCCGGATTTTTACTCGCATGCATGCGATATAAAGCAACGGCTTCTATGGTATTACCCGCATTGTTTGCTAATTCTGCTGCACGTAAAATAGCCTTGCTCACTTGTGGATGCGCATTTTGCTCAATCACTTTTTTGTAGGCTTGAAATGCCTCTGTCGAATCATTTAACTGATCTGCCGCATCTGCAATTAAGAAGTAAGCCTCTACAACATTTTCATCCGTTGGGTATTTCGCAACAAATTCCTTCAAGGCAGGAATCGCCTTGTCAAATTTCTTGCCATCATAAATACCTTTCGCTGCGCTGTATTTCAAGTCCATCGATTCGGCATCCTCAACAGCATTTGTCGCACTTTGGTAGTTTTCTAATACCTGTCCAAATTCCTCTGGTCGGCCTACTTTAATCAAGTTCTCTTGCAAACCAATCAAGGCATCTTTGGCAATTTTATCACCTGAAAATTCATTGATGATGCGTTTGTAATCTGCTAACGCCAGTTCAAATTGTTCTGTATTCGTGTATGCTTGAGCACGTTTTAAAATCGCTGATGATAAAAACTCACTTTTTGTTTTTGCCTCAATAATATCCGTAAATCCGGCAATCGCTTCTTTATAATTATGTCCGTTGAACAAAATTAAATTCTCTTGATATAAAGCATCTTCGGCATATTTAGAATCCGGGAAGTTACTGCGAACGAGTTTAAATGCTTGGCGTGCTTCTGCATCCCGACTCAAATAGCTCAAGGTCATACCTTTTTGATACAAGGCGTAATCCTTTTCTGATTTCGCTAACTCAGCTGCTTGACTGTAATAAGTTAATGCATCTTGGTATTTACGTGAAATCAAATAAGTATCCGCTAAGCGAATCAAGATCGTTGGATTATTTTTTGCATTCGGTGTAGCTTTTAAACGATCTACATAGGCTCTAAATAAATTATTCGCCTTGCTGAATTCCTTCGTGTTGAAATAAGCAAAGGCCAAACCAATTCTTACCTGTTGGATGAAATCTTCCGTTTGTCCTTTTCCTCCTAACAAGGGGCTGTATAATTCAATCGCATCCTCAAATTTCTTCAATTGGCTTAGTGCTTCCGCTTTCCCTAAAGTAGCTAAAGCTGTATAGCGCGCGGATTGTGCCGTTTCAATCGATTTGTTGAATAAATCAATAGCTGTTTCAAAACGCTCATCATTATATGAACGAACGCCTAAATTGTAACTTAACGTTTGATATGCTTCATTCAATCGTGCGGAACGATTACTGATGCCTTTTAAATAGTTCAAGGCAACTTCCAGGTTATTGGAATTTAAGAAAGCATCCGCTACTAATTCGGTTGCCTCATCCGAAAACTTACTTTTCGGGAATTGTGCATTGAATGCCTGGATTTCTTGAATCGTTTCAGATGCATGCCCTAAGTCTAATTGAACTTTTGCATGATTAAACGCAGCTTCTTCCTGGATGGCAGCACTGAAAGGCAATTTCTTTGCTACATCAAAGGCTTCTAAGGTCGCAGCTAAATTTCCAGCATTTAGTTGTGCTAATGCCAATGTAAATGCAGCATATTGACTTAAACTGTCTTTGGACGCTAATAAGCCTTTTAATTGATTTGCCGACTCGTTGAATTTCTTCGTACGGTACAAGGAATAGCCCAAACGATATTGAGCTAATGGATTGATTTTGCCATTGCTAGCACGAATCAAAACCTCATAACTTTTAGCCGCTTTTTCGAATTTATCTAATTTGAATTGTACGTCGGCTACTAATTGCGATAATTCATCGACCCGGTACCCAGAGTTCTTTTTGGCTAAAATAGGTTCTGCATAATTCAATAAATCCGCGAATTTGGATTGATTGAAATAACATAATGCGACCCAATTCGCGATTTCCCGACGGTATTTGCTGCTTCCCTCTGCTTTCATGAAGTCTGGGACAGCATCCGCATAACGCTTATCATTGAATTGAATTATGGCCGCATAGTAGGCGGCTGAAAAAGCATATTCTTCGTCTTGCTCCGTTTTGATGTCATTAAAAACATTCAATGCATCTACGTAATTTTTTAGTTCGTAATAAGCAACACCTAAACGGTATTTAGCCTCTAAATTGGTATCAGATGAACGAGAAAGGTATTTTATCGCTTTCGCATAATCCCCATTATCATAAAAGAAAGTACCAATGCCTCGCAATAACTTAACAGCTTGCGGATGCTCTGGATTGTTTGCCACAAAACGCTCCGCAAGAATTTCAGCTTCCGGTTGGCTCATGTACAACGAACACATCGTCATGTAGTACTCAGCAAGTACTTTTTGCCCCGACTGCTCATTGCTCATCGGTTCAATGCTCCCTAGGTAAGCATTGAATTCTTCGCGTGCTGCGACATAATTTTTCGCATCGAAATATTCTTTCGCTTGGCGAAAGTGTAAGGTTTGGTCTTTATAAATAAAGGTTTGCTGCGCTTGCGCACAAAAGCTTACGCCCGAAATGAATAAAGCCAAGATCCAGCTTGTTGATTTTTTATTTAGTCGCATTATAATTTGATTACACCATGCACAATTAATCAAAAATACGATTTTTCTTTCAAAATATTGTTGGGCTTTTCGAAAATATTTTCAAGGTTTTGAGCCAATAAATGACCAATTCATAAAAGAATTGGGGTATTTTTTTAATTTTAACTTTTTCTATTTCATCTAATAAACGTTAAACCTATGTATTTTAAGAAATTAGGTCTTTTAGGCCTTTTATTCCTAGGATTTAATTTGAGCGCAGCGCCAATTAAACACCTGATTCAAATGCCGAATCCCCACTCCCATTATTTTGATGTTACGACGACGCTAGACGTAAGTAAAGAAAAAGGAAGATTCATCGATTTGAAAATGGCAGCTTGGAATCCAGGCTCTTATTTAATTCGTGAATTTGCCAAAAATGTAGAGCAAGTTTCAGCGCAAAGTGGAAATGCCAATTTGTCAATTTCAAAAAAATCAAAAAATACGTGGCGAATTGAATTATTACCTGGAATCAAAACGGTTCAAGTGCATTACCAAGTATATGCAAACGAATTATCAGTTCGTACTTCTTTCCTTGATGATGCGCATGGGTATATCAACCCGGCGAGTGTTTTATTGTATGTAGCCAAATGGGCTAAACAACCGCAGGAATTAAGTATTGTGCCGCACAAAGATTTCAAAAAGGTTTCTACTGCATTGAAAAATGTGGGAGGATTCAACTACATCGCTAAAGATTTGGACGAGTTGATCGATTCGCCGATTGAAATTGGAAACCAGCAAGTCTGGAATTTCAAAGTCAATAACATCCCACATCAAATTGCATTCTTTGGACAAGTGAAAGTTGATTCCGTGAAATTCATTGCTGATGTGAAGAAAATGGCGGAAACGGCTCAACAGGTTGTAGGCCAACATCCTTGCGACCATTATGTATTTATTATTCATAATATCCAACGTGGTACGGGTGGTCTGGAACATTTATATTCAACGACTTGCTCCGTTTCGAGGGCATCTTACGAAACGCCTGGTGGCTATCAAGGTGTCTTGAATTTATTAGCTCATGAGTATTTTCATTTATGGAATGTGAAACGTATTCGACCTATTGCCCTAGGACCATTCGATTATGAGCAAGAAAACTATACGCACAACCTTTGGTTTTCAGAAGGAATTACAAGCTATTATGCAGATGTAATCAACCTAAGAACTAAAATGGTTGCTCCTGATGCTTATTTGGTTGACTTAGCGAAAGATATTGCAAGTGTTGAAAATACGCCCGGTGCTCACATCGAATCTGCGGCCGCATCGAGTTGGGATGCGTGGATTAAATATTATCGCCCCAATGAGAATTCACGTAATTCAACCGTTTCTTATTATGACAAAGGAGCTTTATTAGGGGGCATCTTAAACATGTGGATCATCCAAAATACGAATGGTGCAAAATGTTTGGACGATGTATTTCAATTACTCTATAAAAACTATTACTTGAAGCAAGGACGAGGTTTTACAGATGAGGAATTAGAAAATGCATTTAGCACTGTCGCTGGAATATCTGCCGCGGGATTCTTTAAAGACTATGTTTATGGGGTTAAAACGCCTGATTATGCGGGTATCTTTAACTCTTTTGGCTATACATGGACAGATTCGAATATAGGAAAATCCGTTACTTTCGCCGGTTTTTCTGTTGCATCAAACCGAATTACATCCATTTATAAAGGTGGACCAGCTTACCAGGCGGGTTTAAATGTAGGCGATGAAATTGTCCAAGTGAATCAAAGTGATTTTGCTGGATTGGATAAATTAATGGCCGACAAAAAAGTAGGTGATGTAGTTAGCTTCCGCGTGAAACGTGACGGACTAGAGCGCGCGTTTGAATTAACAATAGTACAAACGCCTATGAAGGCTTTTGCTATTCAATCAGTGGAAAGTCCAAATGCAACGCAGTTGGCTTTACGTAAGAAGTGGTTGAGTCTTTAATTGATTTGCTTCCCCATTTCAGCGTACATCTGCTGAAAGGTTGTGATCACAAATGTTTGAAAAGAGGAGCTGGTTGCCAGCTCCTCTATTTCTTTTTGGCCTCCTACATCCAAAACCGAGAATTTATAACTTTGCTCGAGTTGGGGCGTCTCAAATTTCAGAATGTATTTTGAATTCCATTCAAAAAGTGAGATACGCATATTGGGATGCGGGATTTCTTTGATGAAATGCATTAATCGTGGATGATTTTAACGCTTTGAATCTGATCTCCTTCGCGTACTTGATCAATCACATCTAAGCCTTCAACCACTTTTCCGAAACACGTATGCTTGCGATCTAAGTGTGCTGTATTGTTTCTCGAGTGGCAAATAAAGAATTGAGAACCACCTGTATTGGGTCCACGGTGTGCCATCGATAAAACACCCCGATCATGGAACTGATTGTTTCCTGTTAATTCACATGGAATCGAATAACCTGGACCACCTGCACCTGTTCCATCTGGGCAACCTCCTTGAATTACGAAATCTGCAATGACACGGTGGAACGAAAGTCCATCGTAAAATCCTTTTTCCGCCAAATCAATGAAGTTTTTCACGTGAATTGGAGCATCTTCTGTATAAAATTCGATTTTCATTAACCCTTTGTCGGTCAACATTTCTGCGTATGCCATCTTTTTTTAATTAAATTTGAGCCACAAAGATAAATATTAAAATGAAAACGAGGTACTTCATCCTGCTATTGTCCATTCTTTTTACAGCTTGCCAATCGGATGGTGATAAACGAGAGGCAACTGATTTTTTCTTACGAGGTAATATTAAATTCAAGGAAAAGGAATACCACGAAAGTATTAAATGGTATACGGAAGCTGTTCAAAAGCAAGCTCAATTCCCGGATGCCTACTATAATCGCGGATTGGTGTATCAATCCCTGGAGAAAAACGAAGAAGCCTTGGCCGATTTTTCCGCGGCGGTTGAACAGGATGCGGCCTTCGCTCCCGCCCTGTTCAAAAAAACGGAGATCTTGCAAACCATGGATCGAATCGATGAAGCCTTAGCTTCTGCGGGGCTTTTAGTTAAGAATTTTCCGGATTCATCGGCCAACTGGTCTTTGCAGGGTAATATTCAAATGCAGAAAAGTCTTTGGAATGAGTCATTGGCCTCTTATGATCGAGCCTTAGCTCTGGACAAGAACTCGGTGGAAACAATGATTAACCAAGGCGTTGTTTATCAGGAGTTAGACCAATTGGATTTAGCGGAAAAAATGTTTCAAAAAGCTTTAGCTTCAGGTAAGTTTAAGGATTTGATTTACAATAACTTAGGTTATTTGGAGATTCGTCGAATGCACTGGGATTTGGCGCGTAAATACGTAAAACAGGCCTTGGAAATAGATCCTAAAAATCCCTTATATGTCAAGAATTGGGAACGTATTCAGCAAAAATCAATGCTTGAATAATGCCATGTAGGCTTGCAATGCCGCTGTATTTTCTGTGGCATCCGTGAAGATTTCTAATACTTTTCCGGTAGCACTTGGTGCGAAGAAATCGCGTAAAATTGAGTGTAACTCATTGAAATTATGTGCCTTATGGTAAGTTAGTCCAGCGTCTTTTGTGCTATTTTCCGCAGTTTGATTTTGCTTGGTTACCATGAATTCGCCTAATTCAGCCAAATCTTTCGCGCCATCGAGTATTTGGAAAATTGCTCCTCCTGCATTATTCATCACGATGATGCGCAGATTCGAACCTACATAATTGTTCCAAAGGGCATTTCGGTCATAGTGGAAAGAAACATCCCCTAAAAGCGCGATGCTTAATTTATCGGTCGATTGGCTTGCACCTACGGCGGTACTTAAACTCCCATCGATTCCACTGGTTCCTCTATTTGAAAATACTTCATTCCCGTGCAATTTGGCCGCAGTCCAATTGATGTAGCGAATCGCTAAGGAGTTACCTACGTGTATTTCAGCATCCGTCTTTGAAATATGTTGAATGAGGGCATGGTAGATATGTAATTCATTCCAGGCTTGCTTTTCGAAAAAAGCTTGTTGAATCGTAGGATTCCACTTAGTAAAGCTTGGATTAATTGGTAAATCTTGAGTTACAAGTTCCTCGAGCACAGCTAATGCGTCCGCATGAATGATATCCGTTAAAGACTGAAACGGGTCTGGTCTTTCGATGGGATTCGGGTGGACGAGATAGGATTTAGTTGGTTTGAAACGGCGCATCATTTGCTTGATACGCTTAGAAACAAAGGATTTACCAAAATGCATGTGAAAATCAGGCTGTAAATCAGGCCAAAGACTTTCATTCGCCAAAAGTAAATCATGATTGACCTCGCAAGCCGCAGGTAAATTAGCGGTAGCATCACCTATCACGGGTATGCCTTTTGCAGCTAATTGTTCGAAAAGTTTGTTTTCTGCTTCATCAAAAGGGCGCTGACCTACGGTTATCAAGCATTTTTGCTGGGAGATTCCCTCTAGAATGCTTTTTTCCCAATCAAAAATCTGACTGACAGGTTGTGAAGCTATTGGACTCGTTCGAACGGGAAGCTCCTCTCCTTTTGCCGGATAAAAAGGTTCCGCAATGGGAATGTTCATGTGAACGGGTCCTTGCGGAAAATTCAAGGCTTGTTGGACCAATTGATGTGGCTGAAACGCCTCAAAAGATTCAAAATGCTTAACATGCTTGCCGTATAAGTGGTTTTGGTAGATGGTTTGTCCATCCCATTGTCCGATCCATTCGGCAGGCCTGTCGGCCGTCAGCACAATCAATGGCACCTCTTGGAAAAAGGCTTCAACGACCGCTGGTGCAAAATTCAATCCAGCTGAGCCGGAAGTACAACATAGGATGACAGGTTTCTTTGATTTCAACGCTAATCCTAAACCAAAAAATCCAGCTGAACGCTCGTCGGCAATCGAAAAACAGCGAAAACCACCGTGGCGTACGAGGGCCAGCATAATAGGCGCATTTCTTGAGCCTGGGCAAATAACCGCCTCATTTACACCTTGTTGGTGTAAATCATCGATTAAATCCACAAGTCCTGCTGGGTAGGCCATAGCAAAAAAAAGCCTCATAAGAGGCTTTTTACAACTTATCCAAGATATGTTTTTAATGCTTTGCTACGTGATGTGTGACGGAGTCTGCGAATTGCTTTCTCTTTGATTTGTCTTACACGTTCACGTGTCAAATTAAATTTCTCACCGATTTCCTCGAGTGTCATGGCATGCTCTCCATTTAATCCGAAATAAAGCGTCACGACGTCAGCTTCACGTTGGGTTAACGTAGATAAAGCACGTTGAACCTCTCTACGCAATGAATCATTGATCAACCCAGAATCTGGTTTGTCTTCTGAGTCATTTTCAAGGACATCCAATAAAGAGTTTTCTTCTCCTTGTACGAAAGGTGCATCCATGGATACATGGCGACCTGAGATTTTCAAGGTATCCACAACCTCACCCGTAGAAATTTCCAGTACTTCGGCTAATTCTTCAGGAGATGGTTCACGCTCAAATTTTTGTTCTAATTCCGAGAAAGTCTTTGAGATTTTGTTCAAAGAACCGACACGGTTTAGGGGTAAACGTACGATACGGGATTGTTCAGCTAATGCTTGAAGGATCGATTGACGAATCCACCATACGGCATAGGAGATAAATTTAAATCCACGTGTTTCATCGAATCGTTGTGCTGCCTTGATCAAACCTAAGTTTCCTTCGTTGATTAAATCGCCTAAGCTCAAGCCTTGATTTTGGTATTGTTTCGCTACCGAAACCACAAAACGCAAGTTGGCCTTTGTCAAACGCTCCAAAGATAATTGATCCCCATCACGGATTTTTTGCGCGAGGATAACCTCTTCATCCGGAGTTAATAAATCGACTTTACCGATTTCCTGCAGGTATTTATCAAGTGATTGACTTTCCCTGTTGGTAATTTGTTTGCTAATTTTTAGCTGTCTCATAGGATCTTACAACAGATTGAATGGGCAAAAGGTTTCGCTTTTGCCCATTAATTGAAAATATTACTCCGCTTGTGCGGGAGCTTCTGGTTTTGGTAAAAGAACTTTGGCAGATAAACGGAATTTACCCGTTTTCTTATCTACCTCTACTAATTTTACTTTTACTTTATCACCTTCTTTGAAAACGCCATCCATCGTATCGATGCGATCCCACGAGATTTCAGAGATATGCAATAAACCGTCTTTTCCAGGAAGGAATTCAACGAATGCACCAAAAGCTTGGATATTCTTCACTTTTCCTTCGTAAACTTCGCCTACTTCAGGAACTGTAACGATGTTTTTCACCATGCGAACTGCGTGAGCCATTGCTTCGCCATTCGATGAGAAGATACTTACGTATCCACCGTCTTCTTTTTCTTCAATCGTTACCGTAGCACCAGATTGTTTTTGGATATCTTGAACGACTTTACCACCTGGTCCGATTACCGCACCGATTTGGTCTTTCATGATTTTGATTACCGTTGCACGAGGTGTTTGAGGCTTGAATTCAGCACGAACAGCTGGCATCGCTTTCTTCATCTCATTCAAGATGTGTAAACGACCTTCTTTTGCTTGTGTTAAGGCTTCTGCCAAAACTTCGTAAGACAAACCTTGAACTTTGATGTCCATTTGGCAAGCCGTGATACCATTTTCAGTACCCGTAACTTTAAAGTCCATATCACCTAAGTGATCTTCATCACCTAAGATATCTGATAATACAGCGTATTTACCTGTTTTTGAATCGGAAATCAATCCCATCGCAATACCTGAAACAGGCGCTTTGATTTGAACACCCGCATCCATTAATGCTAAAGTACCCGCACAAACTGTTGCCATCGAAGATGAACCGTTTGATTCTAAAATATCAGATACAACACGTAAGGTATAAGGGAATTGCTCCATCGGCGGCAATACTTTGCGAATCGCACGCATAGCCAAGTTACCATGACCTACTTCACGACGACCTACACCACGGTTTGGCTTAACCTCCCCTGTTGAGAAACCTGGGAAGTTGTAGTGCAACATGAATTTATTGTAACCTTGTGTCATCGGTTGATCGATGATTTGCTCATCCATCTTCGTTCCTAAGGTAACCGTTGTCAACGATTGTGTTTCTCCACGTGTAAATACGGATGAACCGTGTGGCGTAGGTAAATAATCTACCTCACAAGTGATTTGACGAATTTCGTTCAATTTACGACCATCTAAACGGTAACGCTCTTGCAATACCAATTGACGAGCCGCTTCTTTTTCGATATCATGTAAGTAAACTTTCGCTAACGAAATGTTTACGGTGTGATCTTCCGGCAATGAAGCGATGAATTCATCTACGATTGCTTTGAAACCAGCTTTACGTTCTTCTTTTTTCGGATTTGCTTTTTTCGCAACCGTTAAATATTTCTCGTAGTAGTTTTTCCACAATTCAGCACGCAACTCTTCGTTGTGTGTTTCATGTGAATAAACACGTTTTTCTGTTTTACCACAAGCAACTGTTAATTCGTTCAATGCTTGGCATTGAATTTTGATTGCATCGTGCGCGATACGTAAAGCTTCTAACATTTCTGTTTCTGAAACTTCATCGCCTTCACCTTCTACCATCAAAATGTCGTTTGCATTGGCAGCAACGATCAATTCTAGGGAAGCACCGGCTAATTCGCTTACGCTTGGGTTAACTTTATATTCTCCGTTGATTTTCGCAACGCGAACTTCTGAAATAGGACCATTGAATGGAATATCGGATACTGCTAAAGCAGCAGCAGCAGCTAAACCAACAAATGCATCAGGTAAAACCTCCGCATCTGCTGAGATTAAATTGATCAACACTTGTACATCTGCATGGTAATCATCTGGGAAAGTTGGACGCAATGCACGGTCAACTAAACGAGAGATCAGGATTTCATAATCAGAAAGGCGTGCCTCTCTTTTTAAGAATGATCCCGGAATACGTCCATTAGACGCAAATTTTTCTTGGTAATCAACTGATAAAGGAAGGAAATCTACACCTTCTTTGGCCTCTTTGTTTGCTACAACGGTAGCGAGCAGCATCATATTTCCAGACTTAATAACAACAGATCCATCCGCTTGCTTGGCTAATTTGCCAGTTTCAATTTGGACTTCCTTGCCGTCAGGCATCGAAATATGCTTTGTAATGATGTTAAATGACATACGTTTCGGAATAAATTTTCACGCAACCTTGCGTGAGTAGAATGTTTGTTTGATGAATTCAAACGGGGTAAAAAGAAATAAAACAGGGCTCCTAAATGAAAGGAACCCTGCTTGTATTTATTTACGAATACCTAATTCGGCGATGATCGCACGGTAACGTGAGATTTCAGTACGAGTTAAATAATCAAGTAAACGACGACGCTTACCTACTAATTTCAAAAGTCCTAAGCGTGTGCTATGGTCTTTCTTGTTTTTCTTAAGGTGCTCAGTCAAATGATTGATTCTGAAAGTGAATAACGCAATTTGCGACTCAGCAGAACCAGTATCGATTTTTGACTTTGCTTTCCCTTTTGATTCGAAAATCGATTCTTTTACTTCGGGTGACAAATACATCTTTTACCAGTTTAAGTTTAAAAAATTAATTCGCAAAAGTACATAGAATTGTCGAAACGCGCAAATGCTTAGCT
Source organism: Bacteroidota bacterium (assembly GCA_039805345.1). Taxonomy (GTDB): domain Bacteria; phylum Bacteroidota; class Bacteroidia; order Cytophagales; family Spirosomataceae; genus Aquirufa. Next base: position 18,040 of record JBDLUL010000173.1, read on the forward strand.
TGAATATTTACGTCGACGTACTTTCCATGTCTTTAGCCGCTCCCAAAGTACCCGGTAAAAGTCGGATTCAAATAAACGAGAATCGTTCAGCGCAATTTTCAGGAAATACATTCCGATGAGTGATAAAAGCCCATTGGAGATCCAAGCGCCAATTTCCACGAGCACCTTCCCTTCTTTGGCCATTTTATCGCCTTGTTGGGTTAAGATGTACATTAAGATAAAGAATGAAACGGCTACAACAACCGGAATTCCAAAACCCCCTTTCTTAATAATGGCTCCCAAAGGGGCTCCGATCAAGAACATTACCAAGATGGCTAGTGAAGTCGTGAATTTTTTATGCCATTCCAAACGCGTGGTTTTGAGTTTATCCTGACGGGTTTCCAAAGACGTTAAATTCGTTTGGGCGAATGTCTGCATATTTTGGACCTGCTGGATTGCGATGTCCATGGGATCTCGTGCGGTTTTTTCGGCTAACCCTTTCTTTAAGCGGCCTGCAACCCATTTTGTGTTTTTTACTACCTGGATTGATTGATTAATCGGCTTATGGAAATACATGAAATTAGGACCTATCGAGCGGATAAAGCCTGATTTCATGATGCGCATCGTACGGCGAAGTGAATCTTCATCGGCCTGCAATTGATAGTTATTGCGCATGATTTCATAATGGGCGAACTGGCTTTCTTCTGTCTTATGTAAATCAAAAGCGTCCAAAGACATTACGATTTTACTCTTTTTGAAATGGTGTAATGCCAAATCGGATGCATCTAAATTGCTCCCGCGGTCGGCATCTTCCACATAATCTTTTCCATTAAACAACTCGAAAACGAGGTATTTCTTATTATACATCGTGTACATTAAGCCAGAGTCTGCCAAAGTCACATGTCGATTTCCATCATTATGTGTGTGGTCATAGATGATGAGTGATTTCAACGTTTTATTGTCGGGGTACTTTTTCGCTACCTTAATAGCATAACCTGGCAAGTCGGAGTAAAAGATTCCTTCTTTGATATTCAACGTTGTTTTAGTGGTTTTGATATCATATAAGAGTCCCCAGCCTTTAAGGTTGGCCCAAGGCATCGCCACATTATTGAACCAAAACATGAAGCCGGATAATATGATGGCTACGATCATGATGGGTCTAAACACGCGAAAAATGGAAATTCCGGCACTTTTTAGGGCAGTTAATTCAAAGTTCTCTCCTAATTTTCCGAAAGTCATTAAGGAGGAAAGTAAAACCGAAAGCGGTAAAGCTAAGGGAAGCGTGATGAGTGAGAAATAAAAGAATAGTTCGAGATAGACTAAAATGCCGAGGTCCTTGCCGAAAAGGTCAGCAAAGTAGAACAAGACTAAACGTAATAAAAAGATGAATACTACGATGAGCGTTGTTAGGACAAAGGGTCCCCAAAAGGCATTTAGGACTAATTTATCTATTTTACGCATACTAACTCCCTACGATCTCTTTGAGTTTATCAGTTAAATAATCCCAAAGTTCTTGGGCGTCGTTTGCCGACTTAAACGTAGATGCGGAATCGGTAATGACCAAATAAGTGGTATTACTCAGTTCGCTAACGTCTAATTTGAATTCAATGTAAGCACTGTGAGCCGCTTGATCGGGCTTTGTGAAGTCTAATTTGAAGCTTTTGTTTGCTTTATTATGAACAATTGTGGCTGGATGATTTTCATTATCCCAGAAAAAATTAAAACCGAGATTCGTTTGAACAGTAACCTTGTCGGCAAACCATTGTTGAAGTCCAGAGGCCGTGCTTAAATACGGATAAAGTACTTTGGGCGAGGCTTTTAGCTCAAATTCAAATTCATAGCTTGAAGCTGGCATCGTGCGATGGGGTTTTCATGGAAGGGCAAAAATTGTCCCTATAAACAAAGGTAAACGAATTCAGATGAATCGCAAATCCAATACAAATTTAATAAGTATTCGTAAAATATTTGTGACTCTTACTCCTTTCGATTACCTTTGCACCATATTTCGGCGGGGTAGCTCAGATGGTTAGAGCGTTGGATTCATAACCCAAAGGTCGGCAGTTCGATTCTGCTCCCCGCTACAAAAAAAGACCTTACAATTTGTGAGGTCTTTTTTTTGCCCCCAGACTGAAGTCTGGGGTTATAAAAGTATTTGGCTATCCCCCAGACTGAAGTCTGGGGTTATAAAAGTATTTGGCTATCCCCCAGACTTCAGTCTGGGGTCATAAAAGTATTTGGCGTTTGTTAACCCCAGACTTCAGTCTGGGGATTTTGAGGCGTAGCCTCGACTACAAATCCTTGTAAGAAAGCACCTCCACCCCAAATTTTCGTAGGAAATCCACCCCTTCATCAGACGCTAATCCTTTATAAGCGGCATAGCTATTTAGGTAGATTACCCGTTTGATTTTCATGCTGTAGATGATGCGTGCGCAAGAAATACAAGGGGAAAGCGTCACATAAATGGTAGAACCCTCGATGGAGGCCCCATTTTTGGACGCATATAAAATGGCATTTTGTTCTGCATGTAAGGCCAAAGAACAAGATCCTTTGGAATCTTTTGGGCAGCCTCCCTCCT
>JBDLUL010000174.1:0-3710 GCA_039805345.1 Bacteroidota bacterium
ATGTTCAGATTCATAGTGCCCAAGTTTTTTGTGAAGGTGATAATGGCATGCAGCCATCAAATTTGCCTGGAATAGGCAAGTATTCTAAAGCCTTTGTTGCCCCGATTTCCGAGGTAAAATATCCGGTCGTTGTCAGTTCTTTCACCATAAAGAAGAAAGTTGGCTGGCCTTTTTTGCTTTTTCTTGCGACATCGGCTTCAAGCATACATGTTGTCAAAGCTTCTTTGCGTTCCGTAGAAGATGCATCGATAAATCCTTTGCCAAAACGTGCCTGGCAATCAGCATCTAGTTTTGCTAAACCTTCAGCGAATGTTTTTTGGCTATTTTCTGGATAACAATCTTGTACGACGCGCAGGATGAATTTTTCCACACCGGCTGCTTTTGCACCTGGTGTATCAGTCGTAGGGATAATGGTATCGGCTATTTCAGCGACCAAAGATTCTTGTGCGGCAGAGAACTGCACAAACGTGGCATGTGATTTTTGGCCATTGAGCCCAGCCATCGCAGGTGCGGAAATCATGCCGCCCATCAAGATGCTAAGGCGCTGAATGGCGTCCCGTCGGTTTATGTTCATAGGTAATAGGATTTTACGTATCAAATATAGGACATTTTTTTACGTTGCCAAACAGCCCTTGTTTCCGTAGCTTTGCCAATCCTTTAAGGTTTGGCAAAGCTAAAGGCCCCAAGCATAACGAAAAACAAGTATGTCCCTTGTATCAGTAAACGCATTATCTCAACAAATTCAGCAAACCATTGCTGCGAAATACCCCGCAAACGAAGCTAGGGCCATTGCACATGGGTATTTGAATATGGTTTGTGGGATCAATACCTTGGATATTTTGTTGGATAAGGCTGTCGATGAGCCTACCTCCTTTGCACAAGATTTGTCCCGACTTGCTGCCGGGGAACCCCTACAATACGTGACAGGGAAGGCTTATTTTTTCGACCGACTCTTTTCCTTGAATGCTGCGACCCTCATTCCCCGACCGGAAACAGAAGAGCTCGTAAGTCAAGTACTGACTTTAGTAGGAAATGAAAATAAACGGGTCTTGGATATTGGCACAGGTTCCGGCTGCATTGCGATTACCTTGGCTTTGGAAGCACCACAAGCGCATGTAAGTGCCTGGGATGTCGCGGAAGATGCCGTTAACATGGCGCAGGGAAATGCAGATCAATTGGGCGCACAAGTTACTTTTACTCAACAGGATGTTTTTACTTGGACAGACGATACCAATACTTGGGACATCATCGTTTCGAATCCTCCTTATGTTTTACATGCAGAAAAGGCCGAAATGGAATCCCATGTGCTAGATCACGAACCCCATTTGGCGCTATTTGTCTCCGATGAAGATCCACTTATTTTTTATCGGGTGATCGGCGAGATGGCTCAGCAGCGATTAACGCCCGATGGATTCCTGTGTTTCGAAATCAACCGGGCGTTTGGAGAACAAAATGTTGCGCTTGCTAAAGCGCAGGGATTTAATAACATCCAATTAATCAAAGATTTTCAGGGCAATGATCGGATGCTTATTGCGCAGAAATCAGCTCATTAATTCCAATCAAAAAAGCATAATCTTTCGCGATATCGTTGAAACGTTTGTATCGTCCAGAGGCACCCCCATGGCCTGCCGACATATCGCAATCGAGTAATAAAATGCGCTTATCGGTCTTCGTTTTACGCAATTTGGCTACCCATTTGGCAGGTTCCCAATATTGTACTTGAGAATCGTGTAAACCCGTCGTCACAAAAAGATGTGGATAATCCTGCGCTACTACATTATCATAGGGGGAATAGGATTTCATGTAGTGATAATGTTCTTCGTTTTTGGGGTTGCCCCATTCTTCCCATTCGCCGGTCGTCAACGGAATCGTTTCGTCTAACATAGTCGTCACGACGTCTACAAATGGTACGGCCGCAATCACCCCAGCAAATAGGCTAGGAGCCATGTTGATAATTCCTCCCATGAGCATACCACCAGCTGAACCCCCTTGGGCAAATAATCGATGTTCGTCCACTTTTCCGATGTTGACCAAATGTTTCCCACAGTCGATGAAGTCGGTGAACGTATTCATCTTTCGCATCATTTTACCGTCCTCATACCAGTGACGCCCCATTTCTTGGCCGCCACGAATGTGTGCAATGGCAAATGCAAAACCCCGGTTTAATAAGGATAAACGACTCGACGAAAAATAGGGATCCATGCTGTATCCATAGGATCCGTAGGCATAGAGTAACAAAGGCCCTTTTTGGTAGGTTTTTTTATAGACTAAAGAGATAGGTACTTGGACGCCATCGCGGGCGGTGGCCCATAAGCGCTCGGATTGGTATTCGTTTTTGTCAAACCCTCCTAGGACACGGTCCTCTTTTAGTAAGGTAGACTTTTTACGAGCGCCATCATATTCCAAAACTGAATTTGGACAGGTCAATGAGGTATAATTATAGCGAAGGATTTTACTTTGATAATCCGCGTTGATGCCAATGTTCACATGGAACACCTCCTCATCCATCTTGATAAATTCATTCGATTCCCCTTGAATCAATTGGATTTGGGATAATCCATTTGTTTTCACTTCCAAAGCAATCCATTCAGTCGTGGCATCGAAATCCTCCAAGAAAACCTCGGGACGATGGGCCACAAGCGTTTTCCAGGCAGACTTTTCTGTCGGGCCATTCACGGAACATTCCATCAATTGAAAGTTGGTCGAATCTTGATCATTCGTTCGAATCAAAAATCGATCGGCTTGGTGCTCTATAAAATACTCTAAACCGCGTACACCCGCCTGAAATACTTCGAAATTACCCGTCGGGTTGTCAGTCTTCAATATTCGATACTCCGAATAAACGCCTTGTTGGCTCGATACACTGAAAATATATTCCTTCGACTTACTTCTGCTCAACCCCATGTAGCACTCCTCGTTTTTTTCTTCATATACCAAAACATCGTCGGTTACTTCTGTGCCTAGTTTATGGCGGTATACTTTAGAAGCCAATAAAGTTTGTGGATCACGGAGTAGGTAAAAGAAATAGTTTGAATCTGCCGACCACGCATAAGATCCACCTTCGGTGTTTTCAATTTTGTCGGGAAGAAGTTCTCCTGTTTGGAGGTTTTTAAAGTAAATGGTATAATTTCTCCGACTTACCGTATCGGTGGCATAAGCCAGAATTTGTTCATTGTCAGATAATGCCAAACCGCCTACGGCAAAATAAGCTTCATCCTTGCCTAACAAGTTTCCGTGAAGCAAGATTTCTTCGGCTGCGTCGAGACTTTCCTTTTTACGGCAATATAATGGGTATTCGCCTCCCGTTTCGTAGCGGTGGTAGAACCAATCTTTTCCATTGAAATAGGGTACCGATTGCTCATCGGACACCATACGCCCCTTCATTTCATCAAATAATTCGTTTTGAAGGTTTTCGGTGGGTTTGAGCACACGTTCAGTGTACTTATTTTCTTGATTCAGGTACTCGATGACCGCGGGATTATCAGGATTATTTAACCAAAAATAAGGGTCTTGTCGAATGTCGCCGTGTATTGTTAACTCGTTTGGAATTTCACTTGCTTGTGGCGGATTGGGGAGATTTTGTAACATGGCTACAAGTTAAAAATAAATTTATGGAGGAAAAAGGAACGTTTATCCTTGAAAAAGCATTTTGATGTAGAAATTGGCAAGGGCTATTGAATTATTTATACCTTTGTCAGACAACAAACCTT
>JBDLUL010000175.1:0-11663 GCA_039805345.1 Bacteroidota bacterium
CTTATTTTTACAGACCCATAGGATAAGTGACGATTTGAATCATTACCTATAAAATAGCGAGTTAAACATGAATCTTATTTCGCCCGAAGCCTCTCAATTATTTAGAATAATTGTCGGTGCAATAATTACCACATATATAGTCTTAATCTTATGGACTATCAGAGAAATATTGTTCGCAAGTACCCTTTCCTATATTCAAAAAACTTGTTGGATCCTTTTAATCGTGTTTCTTCCTTTTTGGGGGATGATCATCTACAATTTAAATAATTCCAAGGGGGCTTAATTATTTAAAATTTCAAAAACCAAAGCCCATAAACTTGGAATAGATACAGCCGCAAACCTTTAAACCACTAATAAAATGAAAACACGCCTTATATGGTCAAGTAATATCTTGTGTATATTCTTGTATTTTTCCTGCGCTAACATGGAAAAAGAAATTGAAATAGAAAATATGTACACATCGATGGTTATTTCTGAAAAATGGAATTTGAAGAAGAGTAGTAAGCAGGTTAATCATTTCAAAAATTTGGAAATGGAAATGCTCGATGAGGTATTTTGCTATGCTCCCAGTTTGGGGAGAGGGGCCTTTTTCTTCATCCCAACCTCCCGAATGCAAAATTTTGAATTCATAAACATACAGCCATCGGATGTCGTAATAGGGGGCGGTGGTGGGACACCTTCAGATTTGAATTTCGCACAAATGGAAGGCTCCGTTCCCATGGTTTCTATAAAGGATGTTCATAATCCCTGTTTGAAAAGTACACTGGATATGGTATTACACAATACAGACATATTGAATCAGATGTCGCAAATGCTTCGTAATTTTGGGCAGAACACAAACATTAAAATTGTTTTTGAGGAAAAAAGCTTCCCCCCGGATAATCATCAATTAGGAGAGTTTAGGGCTGGGCAAAAAGAGAATTTCTTTCGAATTGCCCTAGACATAAACAAATTGCCATACTATTCCAAAGAGGTTATAGTATCTGTTATTTATCATGAAATGTTACATGCACACTTGGAATATTTATTTCACCAAAAAGCAATGCCGGATCATGAGCGAATGGCAAGCGAATATTTATTCATCGCCGTAAATTCTATGCGCAATCAATTTCAAGGAATGGATGAATTTACGGCTAAATCATTAATTTTTGCTGGCTTGAAAAATACATTGATTTATCAAACTGACAGTGAAATTATGAATTAACAAGTTAGAGAAAATATGTATGAAATTGAATCAAATTATAAAAATCGAAAAAATGGAACTTACTGCAATTAATTGGAAATCCATGTTTTGGATACTCTTCCTTTTCTTTATTAATCCAACGTATGGTCAAATTGATATACATACGAGTAAATTGGAACCTTGGTCGTTCAGCGCTATAAATCCTAAGGAACCATTTTACTACTATGGAAATAAAAAAAGAGTCTGGGAAACTCATTGTTATGAAACGTTGGAAAATGATATTGTCAACGAGGTTCCAGTACCCGCGGATATCTTATGTAGGAACAATATAGGATTTTTTGCATTTCTTATTAATAAAAATGGGCGGCTTGAACGTCTAGAATATCAGGGAGATTTGGATCCTATCATCGTTGAAAAAATAAAATCAAACATTCGAAAAACGGATAGGCAGTTTGTGAAGCCCATTAAATCATTACATATCCAAAAGCATTGGTTTTTGCTTCCATTTCTTTCAAACGCTTATCATTTGAATTACCGTAAGTGTCCTAATGTGGATCAATTAGAAACAGAATTCGACTTCGTTTACAAACATTTTAAATCCTATTTAAAACTACAATATATTTTGCCTGAATCGAAGTCGATAACCCATTTACATCCGATGGATCATTTTGGTGAAATGATTAAAAAGGGAATGATTCAAGGAGAAATTTATTAAAAACAAAAAACCCTCGAACAATGTTCGAGGGTTTTTACATTTTGAACCACCAAATTACTTAAACGCGATTTGGAAAAAACTTCTGTTTGATGCGTTCCGAGATGTAGTACATACAAGGTACAATGACCAAGGTCAAGACCGTCGAGAACGTCAATCCGAAGATGATCGTCCAAGCCAAAATGCCCCAGAAATCAGCCGATTCAGAACCGAAGAAGATGTGCGGATTTAACTCCGTAAACATCGCTACGAAATCAATGCTCAAGCCTACTGCCAATGGAATCAATCCCAATACGGCAGCCGAAGCTGTCAACAATACCGGCGTCAAACGAATTCCACCCCCTTCAATAATCGCTTCTTTCAAGTCATACCCACGCTTGAAACGTAACTCCTCGATAAACTCGATCAACAAAATACCGTTTTTCACCACGATACCCGCTAAAGCGATGATACCCACGCCCGACATAATCACGGAGAACGTCATGCCAAAAGCCATAAAGCCTAAGAACACCCCAATCAGTGATAACAAAATCGTCGCAAAGATGATGAATGGCTTGACCGCTGAATTAAATTGCGTCGCCAAAATCAAATAGATTAAAACCAAAGCAGCTAAGAAAGCAACTCCTAAGAACTCACCTGATTCCTTTTGCTGCTCCTGCTCACCACCCATACGAATCTTGTAGCCCTGCGGCATTTCAATGGTTTCGAACAATTGCTCTAATTCACCCACAATCTCATTCGCATTGTAGCCCTGAACCACATCGGATCCCAAGGTAACCACGCGTTCTTGATTCTTGCGGTTAATTTGACTAAAAGATGTCGCATAGCGAATATCCGCAATCGCATTCAATGGTACTTGGCGCAACGCACCCCCCATGTTCATGTCGCGGTACGTAATGTTCATCGACAATAATTTCTCAATTTGATTACGCGAATCTCCTTTCAACCGCAATTGAATCGGATACTCATCTTTCACATCGCGGAACTTCGAAATCTCAGCGCCAAACAATCCCGTACGAACGGCCATCGCTACTTGTGCAGACGAGATGCCTTCCCGACTCGCCTTCTCCCGATTGACATCGATGATGATTTCTGGCTTGTTTGTCACCAAATCAGACTTCAATTCTTGAATTCCTTCGATGCCCGACTTCTGAATAATCTTACGTACTTTTTGCTCTAATGACTGAAGCACCTCGAAATCATCCCCAGCAATCTCAATCGAAATCGGCTTGCCCGTTGGCGGCCCTTTCGCCTCACGCTCAATCGCCATTTCGACACTTGGGATAGGTTTTTCAAAGAACTCTTTTTGAATCTTTTCCAACATGTCGCCTGAAGAGATCTCTCCACGCTCCTGCTTAGGCGCAAATGCAATCGTCACCTTACTCTTGTGTGGTGTCGCACCGCGATCGGGTTGCATCGGATCTCCCGCATTTTTACCTACGTTTGAAATCACCGAGTTCACAGCCTTGCCCGCATTTTCCTTTTTGATAAAGGCGAATACACGCTGCTCAACAACCTTCGTTACGGAATCTGTTACTTTCGAATCGGTACCAATCGGCATTTTCGAGTAGATGTAAATATAATCCGGATCCGAGGCTGGGAAGAAAATAACTTTTGGCTTCACGATACCCATTAAAACAATGGTTGCGACCAATAAAGCAAAGGCTCCTAGCGTTGCATAGATAGAACGTTTGCCCGTTAATACCCATGAGATCACCCGACGGTACGCATTTTTAAATGCAGGCAATGTCTCTTCTTGGAAAGGAACAACCCATTTGGGAGTCACAATAAAGTGATTGAAAACATACAATACCAAAGCCAATAGGCCAAAGTTTCCAAAACCAAAATGTCCCAAACCAAAGCCAATCACATATCCAAAGATGGTTAAGCTCAATAAAATGAAGACCGTCCGACGGATATCCGCAAATTTCGGTTCTTTCACATCGTTCATCTCTTCGTCATGACGCTTCATAAATGAAACCGCAAAAACAGGGTTCATCACATAGGCAACAAACAAAGATGCAAACAAGGTAATGATCAAGGTAATGGGCAAGAACTTCATAAACTCACCCACAATTCCTGGCCAGAATAACAAAGGCAAGAAGGGTGAAATCGTCGTTAATGTACCCGTTAATACCGGAACAAACACTTCAGATGCCGCTAACTTAACGGCTTCCGTAATCGTCAATTTCTTGAAATTATTGAACAAACGGTGGGCATTCTCAATCACCACAATGGCATCATCTACCACAATTCCCAAGCCCAACAAGAAGGCAAACAATACAATGGTGTTCAACGTAAAATCCAAGCCCGGCATGAATAGGAATGTCAATAAGGCCGACAAAGGCACCGAAAGACCCACAAAAGCTGCATCACGCACACCCATGAAGAACATCAAAACGACCACCACAAAGATAAATCCTAAGATTACGGTGTTAATCAAATCCGCTAAGTCGCCACGGGTACGTTCCGACTGATCTGCTGTCACAGAAACAACCAACCCAGCAGGGAAACGGCTCTCGCGATATTCTTCAATCGTCTTTTCAATGCGATCAGCCGCGTTAATTAGATTCGCACCACTACGCTTAATCACGTTCAAGGTAATCACTGATTTCTTATCCAAACGCGCAAAATCTTGCTTCTCTTCAAATCCGTCACGCACATCCGCCACATCTTTCAAACGAACACGAGCACCCGTAGAAGACCCTACCATCAGGTTAGCCAATTGATCTACCGACTTAAATTCTCCTACCACACGTAACGAACGACGAACGCCGTTTACATCCAAATCACCTCCCGATATGTTCACGTTTTCACCTTGAACCGCTTGTTGGATGTCATAAAAAGTCAAGCCATAACTCTGCATTTTATACAGATCCAAGTTCACTTGAATTTCACGCTTCAACGCACCCACAATATCTACCCGCGTGATTTCAGGCATTCCTTCAATCTCGTCTTGTAAATCTTCGGCATATTTTTTCAATTTATCCAAAGGATAATCCCCCGCAATGTTGATGTTCATAATCGGGAATTCCGAGAAGTTCACCTCTGCCACAGCTGGATCGCGGGTCAAATCTTTGGGTAAGTCGTTGCTTGCCTTATCCACCGCATCTTGCACACGTTGTTTGGCAACAGGAACAGATACATCCGTATTGAATTCAACAATGATGACCGAAATATCCTGCAATGCATTCGATTTAACACTTTTAATGCCCGTAATCGACTTCAATTGCTTTTCAATCGGCTTATTAATTGTGTTCTCAATATCCGCTGGAGTAGTTCCTGCATAGACCGTTTGAATAACCATTTGTGGAACAACGATATCCGGAAACTGCTCTTTCGGTAGGTTTGAATAGATCCCCAAACCTGCTACGAAAATGATAAATGTAAAAATGTAAACAGTGGTACGGTTTTGGCCTAACCAGCCGACCATGTTATAAATCAAGCCTTTCCCCTCGGGCAGTTGCTCGTTCTTTAAATTCTTTTCCATACTTGATTTAGAATGAGATTGCTTGACCGTCTACTAAATCTTGGTAGCCTTGCGTAATGATTAAATCACCTGCTTGTAAACCAGTCGCGATTTCTGCTTGACCATTATAAGTCAACCCGATTGTGATGATACGCGCCTTGGCTACTTTCTTGCCATTTTCTTCTACCGCTACATAAACCAAATTTCCTTTTTCAGTTTTTTGAATGATGTTTTCATCCACGACCAACGCATTCGCTTTTGACAAATCGTTGATATTAATCACTGCCAATTGGTTTGGTTTCAAATCACCGCCTGCATTTGGAATACGCGCTTCGATATCAAACGTACGCGTTAATGGATTGACCATTTTAGAAACCAACGAAATACGTGCCGTAATTTCTTTGTTGATATCTGGAAATTTGATGTTGATTGGATCGCCTTGCTTCACAGAACCTACATAGGCATCAGCAATTTTTGCCGAAATCTTCAAGTTACCCAAGTTCACAATTTGAACAATTGGCATCCCTGGAGCTCCCATTTCGCCAGCTTTTTGACGGACGATTTCAACGGTTCCCGAGATAGGTGCTACCACACGAGATAAGCCTAATTGGGCACGTAATGTAACCAAACGCTTCTCCAAAGATTCCTTATTTGACTTAGCACTTAAGTACTGAACTTCAGTTCCAATTTGTTGGTCCCAAAGAGTCTTTTGCTTTTCAAACAAAGTCTTCGCAAGTTCCAATTGGTGTTTCACCTCTTCCATGGATTCCTTTAAGATGCTGTTATCCAAGGTTGCAATCAATTGACCTTTCGAAACTTGTTGGCCCGCTACCACCGGCAACGAAACAATCATTCCACCTGTTTGTGGGCTAACTAATACCGTATTTTCCGCAACTACATTCCCTTGTGCTTCTACAAAATGCTTGAAAGCAACAGGCGCAATGGGCGTAACAGTTACTGCAATGACCTTGGATGAACCGGATTCTTTACCCGCGCCAAGTTCTTTTTCTAAAGCAGCAATTTTTGCATTGATTTCTTTGGCGTCTGCTTTCAGCGTAGCCAATTCCGTTTTCTTATCTACCGACTTATTGCATGCCGCAAATAAGATAATGGAGCTTAGGAGGATCGTTATTTTTTTCATGTTCGTATTATTCTGAGTATAGAGTTCCGTTTGATTTTGCAAGCTCAACTTTCGCGATTAAGGCGTTGTAAAGTGCAGTAAAGTAATTTCCTTGCGATTCTTTTATTGAAGTTTCAGCGTTCAGTACTTCAAGATTCGAACCAACACCTTGCGTATATTTCACACGCGTTACACGTGAAATTTCATTGGCCAAGTCAAGATTCGCTTGTTGCTCTTTCAATGATTCCAACGCATTTTTCAAAGAGATGATGGATTGACTACGTTGTAAATCGATGGACGACTTCAACAAATCATAGCTTTGGCGAACTTTTTGAAGGTTATTTGCCGACTGCATCGCTTTGTATTTCTTCGAAAATCCGTCGAAAATTGGGATTTGAAGTGAAAAGCCGATGGTCGCATTGTCGAACCATGATTTGGACAATAAATCACCAAAGCTATTTGCACCCGCATTATAACCGTAATTCGCAGAAGCAACTAGGCGAGGCAAATAGCCTGCTTTGATGCTTTTCAGATCCAATTCCGCTAAGTTTTCTTGCGTTTTTAAGATCGAATATTCAATCCGATTTCCATAATTGAAAGGCAAATCTTGGTCTTCCAATAAACGGTGGCTCAACTCGATTTGCTCTAGCGTTTCAGCTAAGCGAATCGGCGTTTCCATCGGATAGCCCATTTGAAACTTCAACAAAGAATAGCTTAATTCTTGCAAGCGGTATACGTTTTCTAATTCGGTGCGTAAGTTGTTCGCTTGAACCTCTAAGCGTTGAACATCGATTTTCTCTACGAATCCTTGTGCATTAAGTGCCTTCGTTTCTTTCAACAAAGTATCCAAACGGCCAACATTGGCTTGCAAAATCGATAAGCGCTTTTCGTTAACTAAGATCCCATAATAGGCCTTCGTTACGTTTTCAGCCACTTGCTGCTTCGATTGCGTTAGTGTCTTTGTTGACAAATCTTTGTAAACTTCCGAGGCTTTTAAGCCCAGCAAGTAAGTACCATCAAAAAGCAATTGGCTTAAGCCTACATTCGTATTTCCAGAATTGGTTACTCCAAATTTTGCCGCGATTAACTCTCCTGGCTTAGCCGCTGGGTTGAAAATATTGGCAGGAATAAACACACGCTGGAGAATCAAGCTGTTTCCATAGGAGATGCCTGCATTGACTTGCGGCAAACCGATGGCCCGAATTTCGTTAATTTTCGCACTTGCGTTCTGCAAGTCGATCTGGCTATTTTTCACCTGCACATGGTGTACAATGGCATAATCCACAGCATCCTTTAAGCTGAAAGATTGGGCATTGGCTGCCACCGAGCAAAGCAAAAATAGACCGGCGTAGATTTTTCTTAGGCGGATCATATTTGTTGGTTGTTTTGGTAAGAATTGTAAAGCGTTAAACCTTTCTCTGTTAGAATTCCGCGCATGAAAATATCCATGAGCACCATCTGTGTTTCGAAAAGTGATAATTTATTATTGGGGTAAAAATCAGGATTAAAAGCGAGGCCGACTTCAGCCATTCGAAGACGAGCCAACAGCTCTACATCGATATCCCTGCGGAAGTAGCCAAACTGGATTCCCTTTTTGAAGTCGGTAATTAAATGGGCATGTATGCCTTTTTCATTGTAATCACGAAACACTTTGTAAGCTTTGGGGAAGTATTTCTCAATTTCAAAAAGAAGTCGGGGGTCCATTTGAGTTAACATCTCCTTCATCATTTCAAATGACTTAAACATCTTCTCGATGACATTTGGAAACTGCTTATCCAGCTCAGCCCACTTGACTTCATCTTGCTGCACGAATACTTCAACTACCTGCAAGACCATGGTGTCTTTATCAGCAAAATGTTGATAAATCGTTTTTTTAGAAATCCCTAATTCGGCCGCAATTGCATCCATCGTCACCGACTTGACGCCGTAACGAAAGAATAATTGAGTCCCTTTTTCTAGAATGCGCGATTTCATTTGCTAATCCCGTTGATTTATCGGGAAGCAAAACTATGGAAACTTTCGTAGACTACAAAGTTTTCTTGTATTATTTTTAGATGAACGGTATGTTAAATTGTTTAACGGCCGAAGTCATCTTGCAATCGAACAATGTCAGATTCATCCGAAGGATTGCTTGCCTCCGTATGTTGCCAAATCTCAGCAACAACACCCCATTGATCGAGGCCCACCAGGCGATGCCGTTGCCCAACAGGCAAGGTGATGATGTCTTGATTGGCGTAAATACCCGGTTCAGATTGTTCATCTGTATCTGAAATGACAACACCGACGGGCCCAGAAGCTACCGACCATAATTCAGCGCGGCGGAAATGATACTGCCAAGAAAGGCGCTTATTCGGAGCTACGACTAAAAACTTTGGACTGAGTTTTTGCGTAATTTGAATGGAATCAAAGGCGACAGATGGGAAAAACTGGGCAGCGAATTGTGCTGCCTGATCTTCTTGCAGGACAAAAAAACCACCCCAAGGCCGGGAATGATCTTGATCAACAATCGTATAGCCATTGGCTAAAATGAATTTTTCAACTTGTTGGAAAACGTTTGTAGAATCAGTGGCGGTCAGCTGCATAGGTTGTATATTTTAGCAAAAATAAAAAAAAGACGGGAGAGAACCCCCGTCTTTTCTATTTATCAGGTTTTAACAGATTACATCGTCCAACCCGCGCGGTATTCACGCTTCACAAATTGATTCGCTGCTTCGAAATTCGTAACACGCATATTCGCTGCATCCCACTCAAGTTGTTGGCGTCCAATGTACTTTGCATTCCGACCTTCGCCTTCACGCAACATATATGAACGAATAGCCAAGTTACCCATTAATACCGACTCCGTAAATGGACCCGCATAATCGAAAGGTGAACTTACTTCCATATTACCATATCCAGCTTTACAAGCCTCAACCCATTGTGTGTTGTGACCTGAGTCTCCACCAATGACACGTGGAAGTGTTGCTTTTGGCAATTCAGATTCATCTACTCGCTTTCCATTTTTATAAACTTTAGGATTGATACCATAAGTACCGCAAGTCATGATGCCTTTAGAACCAATTAAGATAACGCCATTCGAGCCATCCGCATCACCGATAACCTCCGTCGCAGGAATGCCCGCTGGATGAGGGGCACGAAGGCCACCATCAAACCAAGTCAATTTCACATTGGATTTATTTTTCGCAGATGGGCCATAATTTAGCGTCACCATCGATGAAGGAGGACATCCTTCTGGGATATACTCGGGCACCCAATCCGTTAAGAATACAGAACCTACTGAACACTCTACGTTCAAGGCATCACGGATACCTAATACTTTAAATGGAGGATCTAATAAGTGACATCCCATATCACCTAAGGCTCCTGTACCATAATCCCACCATCCACGCCATTTGAATGGAACGAATGCAGGGTTAAATTCACGATATTTTGAGGGTCCTAACCACAAATCCCAATCCAATTCCGCTGGCACAGGATGCCCTGCAGCAGGATAAGAGATCCCTTGTGGCCATACGGGACGATTTGTCCAAACCAATACTTCAGATACTTTTCCAATAACACCACCATCAAACCATTCCATCATTTTACGAACGCCGTCACCTGAAGAACCTTGGTTACCCATTTGCGTAACCACTTTCATTTCACGGGCTTTTTCAGTCATCATACGCGCTTCGTAAATGTCGTGCGTCAATGGTTTTTGTACGTAAACGTGTTTTTTACGACGCATGGCTTCCATGGCAATCGTTGTGTGCGTATGATCAGGGGTTGACACGATAACCGCATCAACATTGTCGCCTTCAGCTTCTAATGCCTTACGGAAATCACGGTAATAATTCGCTTTGGGGAAATCTTTACGCGACTGAACCGCGCGACGATCATCTACATCAACCAAGGCAACAATATTTTCTTTGCCTTTGTTGAATGAACTCATGATATCACTCTGGCCTTTTCCACCAGCTCCAATACCCATAATGTTTAACTTGTCGGAAGGAGCCGTAAAGCCCTTACCTAATACGTGCCGCGGAACAATGTAAAAGCTCCCTGCAGCTAAGCCTGCCTTTTTAAGAAAGTCTCTCCGTGAATTATTTCCCATAGTTTAATTGATTTAGATTGCTCAGACGCGAATGAACTTACCGCTCATTCTCAGTCAAGCCCCTAAGTTGTCAAAATACCTCGAAATAAGCAATCATTTTCTTGATATTTTGCAAATCTGTGGGCCTACATCAGGATAGCATAAAAAAAGGGGATTCGTTTCCGAATCCCCTTTTGATCAAAACTTAAAACAAATATTACTCTGCTTTCTTAGATTTCTTCTCTAATTTTTTGATCGCTTGCTCACGCTCAGCACCTTCCATTTGCTCTTTCAAAGCAGATAAAGCTCCGATATCTCCCATTGTCGACTTCTCAGCTGTAACTGTCGCTGTCTTCTCTGTAGTTTTTGTTGCTTTTTTCTTCTCTACTTTAACTTCTTCAACTGGAGCACCTGAGAATGTACGTGTGTGCGAAAGAATAATCTTACGATCTTCTTTGTGGAATTCCGTTACAACGAAATCCAATGCCTCACCCGCTTCAGCTACTGACTCATCTGCTTTTGTCAATTGTTTCAAAGCAGCTAAACCTTCGATACCGTAAGGTAATTCCAACGTAGCCATTTTGTCATTTTTCGAAATAACAGTTGCTTTATGTACTGAACCTACTGTGAATACACTTTCAAATGTATCCCAAGGATTCTCTTCTAATTGCTTGTGACCTAATGCCAAACGACGGTTATCCGCGTCTAACTCAATCACGATAACATCTAATGAATCGCCTACTTTAACGAATTCAGATGGATGCTTGATTTTCTTTGTCCATGACAAGTCAGAAACGTGTACCAAACCATCGATACCTTCTTCTAACTCAAGGAATAAACCAAAGTTAGTCAAGTTACGAACAGTTCCTTTGTGCTTCGTTCCTACTGCATATTTAGACAACAAATCTGTTTTGTTCCAAGGATCTTCAGTCAATTGCTTGATACCTAAAGACATCTTGCGCTCAGAACGATCTAATGTCAACACTACTGCTTCCATTTCATCGCCTACTTTCAAGAAATCTTGTGGGTTACGCAAGTGCTGAGACCATGACATCTCAGAAACGTGGATCAAACCTTCAACGCCTGGCAATACTTCTAAGAAAGCAC
>JBDLUL010000176.1:0-6595 GCA_039805345.1 Bacteroidota bacterium
TTTGAAGTAATATCAGCCCGACAAAGTGTCATGAGCGCTTCCAACTCATCTCCTGCCTCAAATAACAAACGTCGCAATGCGGAATGGGTAATTTCCTCCTTAGATAAGGCAATAGGGCGTAAATGCAAACGGACTAATTTCTGAACAAGTTTCATTTTCTCATTCAATGGCAATTTTAGCCGCTTAAAAATCGAAGGGGTTTGCCTAGCCCCCATTTCCTCATGGCCATGAAATGTCCAGCCTTTCCCTTTGACAAAACGCTTGGTTTGTGGTTTGGCAATATCATGCAAAATCGCAGCCCAGCGCCACCAAAGGTCATCCGTATGCTGCGAAATATTATCTAATACCTGTAAAGTGTGATAAAAATTATCCTTATGCCCCTTCCCTTCTTCCGTATCTACACCTTTCAATTTGACAAACTCGGGAAAAATTCGAGCCAATAAGCCACAAGCATCCAATAGAAGAAATCCATAGGAAGGCTTTTGACATAAAATAATCTTATTCAACTCCTCCGAAATCCGTTCCATCGAAATGATTTCCAAGCGCTCATTTTCCTTTTGCAAGGCTTCGAAGGTCTCTGGATAGATGTCAAATCCCAATTGGCTCGCGAAACGAACCGCACGCATCATGCGCAGAGGATCATCCGAAAATGTAATACCAGGCTCTAAGGGTGTACGGATAATCTTTGATTTTAAATCAGCAATACCATGGAATGGATCCAATAATTTACCCCAATTGGCTTGGTTCAATTGAACCGCCATGGCGTTGATCGTAAAATCGCGCCGATTTTGGTCATCTTCCAAAGTCCCTTCCATGACCAATGGTTTCCGAGAATCCCGTTGGTAAGATTCCTTTCGCGCCCCAACAAACTCAAGATCCCAATCATCGACTTTCAACATCGCTGTGCCAAAATTCTTAAAGACAGACACGGCATGATCGGGAAGATCAAACTCACGAGCTACTTCTTCTGCTAACGCAATACCTGAACCGATACAAACGACATCAATATCTTTACATGGCCTACCCAAGATTGAATCACGTACAAATCCTCCTACGACATAGGATTCCATTTGAATACGATCGGCGGCTAGTCCTATACGACGAAAAATAGCTTCTGAAATAATCTCCTGCCCTGTCTTCATTTATCCTCTAATCAACGAATAATCTCCACCCAAGCCCAATTTGACAATTTTAGATGGTTTCTTATTTCCCTTCACGGGGTTGGGGTTTTTCAATATATAATCCACCTGCTCCTTGATAGAACCCGCAATGGTTTCAAAATCGATAGGCGAAGGTTCACCCGAAATATTGGCAGAGGTGGAAACAAGTCCGCGTTGGTAGCGATAAATCAAGCCTTTACAGAATTCATCTTTGACCAAACGAATGGCAATACTTCCATCAGGGCCCAATAAATGAGCACTTACATTTTTTCCTTTCGGATAAATCACGGTTAATGGATCTTCTGCGAATTCAACTAAATCCCACGCGATTTCAGGTACCTCTTCCACATATTCGCTCAATTGTTCAATTTTAGAAATCAAGACAATTAAGCCCTTTTCAGCGGGCCTATGTTTGATCTGTAACAACTTTTCGATGCTTGAATCATTGCGTACATCGCAACCCAATCCCCAAATAGTGTCACTGGGATATAAAATGACTCCTCCTGATTTCAGAGAGGTAATTGCGTCGTGATATAGATTTGGCGTCATGGCCACAAAGGTAAGATTAAATTCGTCAAAAATGACCCCCATAAGTCAATGTTTGCCCTTAATTGGCTACCTTTGTAGGCATTAATTTTCATTAAACCCGTTGATTTCAACATGCTAAGTATCCAACAATCGATTCAAAAAAGTTTACAAGAAGGACTAAAAAGTCTTTTTTCAATCGATGCGCAAGAAATCGTTTTACAAGAAACCAAAAAGGAATTCGAAGGTACATTCACCTTTGTCGTTTTCCCCTACACCAAGCAAGCGGCTAAAGCTCCAGCTCAAATTGCGCAGCTTTTAGGTGAATATATGACGGCCAATAACGCTTTTGTTAATGCATTTCAAGTTGTTCAAGGCTTTTTGAATCTTAGTTTGGAAAGTACCGTTTGGGTAGAAATATTAGCTGGAATTAATCAAGA
Organism: Bacteroidota bacterium; assembly: GCA_039805345.1. GTDB lineage: Bacteria > Bacteroidota > Bacteroidia > Cytophagales > Spirosomataceae > Aquirufa. The sequence continues at coordinate 2,126 of JBDLUL010000176.1, forward strand.
TGCACAGCCATTTGCATTGGAAGATAAAAAAGAAAAGGTCCTCATTGAATATTCATCACCGAATACCAACAAGCCTTTACACTTGGGTCATTTACGCAATAACTTTTTAGGCTTTTCAGTATCTCAAATCTTAGATGCTGCAGGTTATGAGGTCATTAAAACGAATTTAGTTAATGACCGAGGAATTCACATCTGCAAATCGATGTTAGCGTATCAACTCTTTGGAAATGGAGAAACCCCGGAGTCAAGCGGATTAAAAGGGGATCATTTAGTTGGCAAATATTATGTTGCTTTTGACAAGGCCTATAAGGTAGAAATCGAAACTTTAGTCCAACAAGGCATTGACCCCGAAGAGGCTAAAAAACAGGCCCCTATCCTATTGAAAGCACAAGAAATGCTTTTAGCGTGGGAGCAAAACGAGCCATCTGTTATTGCCCTATGGGAGCAAATGAATACCTGGGTATTCGATGGATTTGCAAAGAGTTATGCACAAATGGGCGTAAGTTTTGACAAAATCTACCGCGAATCAAATACCTATTTATTAGGCAAAAAGTTAGTGGATGAAGGATTAGCGCAGGGCGTATTTTTCAGAAAAGACGATGGATCTGTATGGATTGATTTGACAGCGGAAGGCTTGGATGAAAAATTAGTATTACGTCGGGACGGCACATCCGTTTACATCACCCAGGACATGGGAACGGCGCAATTGAAATATGAAGATTTTGGCGCTAAACGTTCGGTCTATGTCGTAGGGAATGAACAAGATTATCATTTTGAGGTATTATTCCATATTTTAAAGAAATTAAACAAACCTTTCTCGGAAGGTAATTATCACCTTTCTTACGGGATGGTCGATTTACCAAGTGGCAAAATGAAGTCCCGTGAAGGTACTGTTGTAGATGCGGATGATTTGATGGCCGAAATGGTCAATACTGCTCAAAGCCGTACGATGGAATTGGGCAAAACGGATGGGTTTACTGCTGAGGAATCAAATGCCTTGTTTAACCAATTGGGATTAGGTGCTTTGAAATACTTCTTATTGAAAGTAGACCCGAAAAAACGTATGTTATTTAATCCAGAAGAATCCATTGATTTCCAAGGAAATACAGGTCCATTTATTCAATATACATATGCTAGAATTTGTTCGATGACGCGCAAAGCGGCAAGTTTGGGAATTGATATGCGTATTTCAAAAGACAAGTCCTATCAATTATCAGAGTCGGAGCAAGAGCTAATCTATTTATTAGGATCCTACAAATCAAAAATCCAAGAGGCTGCTGCGCAATTTTCGCCTTCAGTCATCGCGCAATTCACCTATGATTTAGCGAAGCAATTCAATAAATTTTACAATGAATTGAGTATTTTAAATGAAGAAAATGAGGATAGCCGAAACATTCGATTAAATTTAGCTTCCTTAACAGGTGAAACAATTAAGGCGTCCCTAGCGTTATTAGGGATAGTTGCACCAGAACGTATGTAACGTGAAAAAAAAATACAAATTAATAATCCTCTTAATCCTTATCACCATGATCGTCAGCCTTATGAAAATCGGATCACTTTTAACAGCATTGGCATTGCCATTCACACAAAAAGTAGCAGTAGAACGCCCTACAGAGGTAACTCAGTCGGCAGAAAAAAACTTCTTCTCATTCAAAATGAAAGGGATAGATGGCAAAGAAATTGATTTCAGCCAATTCAAAGGCAAGAAAATCGTAGTATTAAATACAGCATCAAAATGTGGATACACACCACAATATGCAGATTGGGAAGCATTTCACAAAGCAAATCCTGAGGTCGTTATTTTAGGTTTCCCAGCAAATGAATTTGGAGGTCAAGAGCCTGGTTCAAATTCAGAAATTGCATCTTTTTGCTTAAAAAACTACGGCGTATCGTTCCAAATGATGGAAAAAGTGGTCGTAAAAGGTTCAGGCAAATGTGACTTATATCAATGGTTAAGTGATAAATCGCAAAACGGTTGGAATGAAAAAGAGCCTACTTGGAACTTTTGCAAATATGTCATTAATGAGAAAGGTGAATTGACCAACTTCTTTGCATCCGGAATCAAACCAACCAGTGCAGAATTTCAAGCAGCCTTGACAAAGTAATACATGAATAGATGGGTTGAAGCGGCTAGGCCAAGAACATTGCCACTTGCGGTTGCAAGTATCATGTTGGGGAATTTATTAGCCTTCGCAAATGGTAAATTTGATTGGATAATAGCGGCATTGGCCATCTTAACAACGATTGGATTACAAGTACTTTCAAATTTCGCGAATGACTATGGTGATTCAGCGAATGGAATTGACAATCAAGATCGTAAAGTTGCTTTGCGCGCAGTTCAAACCGGAAAAATCAATCGTCAAGAAATGAAGCAAGTCGTTATTTTAACGGCTTGCCTTTCTTTTTTAATGGGTATTGGGCTATTAGCCTATAGTCTACAGGAGGCCTCTTGGGAAATTTGGGTGAACTTTTTAGGATTAGGTGTTGCCTGCATCATTGCAGCTATCGCTTACACCGTAGGTAAAAAACCTTATGGTTACATGGGATTAGGCGACTTATCCGTTTTCATCTTTTTTGGGTTAGTAGGCACCATGGGGACCTTTTTCCTGCAAACAAAATCCATCCCATTTCACATTGCCTACCCAGCTGCTGGCTGCGGATTATTGTCGGTGGCCGTATTAAACCTCAACAACTTACGAGATTTAGAAAATGACCAAAATGCAGGTAAAAACTCCATTCCTGTTCGAATAGGTAAGGCCAAAGGCTTTATTTACCAAAAAGCATTGCTTATACTCGGTATATTACCCTTCGCATTTTACCATTTAGTTGTTTTCCGATTAGGGTCAAGCCCAACAGCCAATTTACTTGTCTTACTCGGCTATTATCCCATTATAATCATGTTACGTGAATTAAAGTCGACAATGACTCCCGCTGAAATAGATCCTTATCTAAAGAAGACGGCATTAAGAACTTTATTATTAATTTTGTTATTCGGTATTAGCGAAATCATCCAATAACCTCGAAAAAACTATGAAGCATCTATACGCAATCCTTTTTGTGACAATAGTAAGCGCTAGCTCTACAGCCACATTTGCTCAAGACACAAGCAATTACTTAGAATTGGGCTTAACCCAGAATAAAACAGGTAATTATGCAGATGCATTACGTAATTTCAGTTTAGAAATCGAGAAAAACGTCGCTAATCCTAATCCTATTTCATTTTACAATCGAGGATTTGCTAAGTATAATTTAAAAGATTTCCGGGGTGCTATTTTAGACTTTGATAAGGCAATCGAATTAAAACCAACCTATTACGAAGCCTTTATTGCACGAGGTCAAAGCTACAGCAAACAAGAAAACCATAAAGTAGCTATCCAAGATTATAACGAGGCGATTCGCTTAAACCCCTTAGAAGCTACAGCCTATTTCAGTCGGGGAATTTCCAAATCAAAATTGGCCAACTACCGAGGAGCACTTTCAGACTTCAATAAATCCTTGGAATTAAATGCGGAATACGCACCAGGTTTAGCGGCTCGTGGAGAGGCCAAAGCACATTTGGCAGATTACAAAGGCAGTATTGAGGATTTTGATAAGGCGATTGAGATTAGCCCAAAACGTTCCAACTACTTATCCAATCGTGCTTTTTCAAAAATGAAATTAGCTGAATATCAAGCGGCATTGAAAGATTTCGATGAGGCAATTAAATTGAGCCCTGATAATGCCGATGATTGGTATCATGCTGGATTTTGCAAAACACAATTGGAAAACTTTAGAGGCGAAAATGGCGAAAAAGGCGCACTGGAAGACTTTAGCAAGGCCATTGAAATGGATCCATCCAAAGTAGAAGCCTATTATGGACGAGGCTTTGTAAAATCAAAATTAGGCGATCCTCGTGGTGCCATTGAAGATTATACAAAAGCAGCTGAGATTGGCAACAATGAGGCTTCTAAAATCATTTACGATACCAAAATGACGAAAGCTCTTTTGGATGAATTACGCAATGGTGTTCAAGACAAAGTGAAAATTGCCGAATTCTCAACAGAACGTGCTGAGGTATATTTCAACCGTGGTTCTGCCAAGGCAAAATCAGGTGATTCAAAACAGGCGATGGAAGATTACAACCGAGCAATTGCATTGAATCCCATTTATGCCGAAGCATATTTCTTCCGCGGGGTAGCAAAATCCAACTTAGGTGACCAACGAAATGCCATTCAGGATTGCAGCAATGCCATCAAGTTAAATCCTAAATATGCAGAAGCATATTATGTACGTGGAATTATTAAACTCGCATTGGGAGATAACACCGGTTGCATGGATTTGAGTAAATCGGGTGAATTAGGCTACAATCAGGCCTACCAAGTTATCCGCGAACACTGCAACTAATTATTCGAAACGCAAATGCTTCACGGACTCCCCTGATTCAGCTAATTCAATGAGCGAATCAATGCCGATTTGCAAATGGGAATTCAC
>JBDLUL010000177.1:0-6191 GCA_039805345.1 Bacteroidota bacterium
GAGATGGCCTGCAATTTCGCGAGTAAGGTATTCAGGTTCCCTCGACCCGATTCGCCACTAAATCCCATTTCCAAATGGTCTTGAATGGGCATGGTCGTTTGTGCTTCCAAGTTATTTGCTCGTTCATTCCAGAAAAATTTACTTTCGTTCGCAAAACGCGCATTAATCAAGCGCATGGAATGTCGGATGGTTTTTCCATTCGAAACTCCCGCACTTTGAATCGCGGTATCGCTGAAAGCAAAGTTCTGCTTGTGACAAGACGCACAGGAAATATTGTTATCAATACTTAAGTTCTTGTCATAGAAAAGGATACGACCTAATGTCGCTTGTTTGTCGATGATACCATTACCGCCTACATTATCTTTGGTTATGTAGGCTGGCTTCGTTTGGTTAGCGTAATTTGACGGATTTTCGAAATCAATCGTCGAGCTGAATTGCAACTTCGCGGACGCTAAAGGCAAAGAAGGAGAATCTACCTGTTCTGTCGTGGTACACTGAAAGAAAACAAAGGCTAATAGTAAAATAAGGTAACGCATCGGTTATTTTTTTAGAGCGGAAAGATACTCGGAAAAGACTCAATGCGTATTCCAAGTAGACCTATCCAACGATCCGGAAGTCAAATAGCCCTAATTTGATGCTATTTTTTCTTTTGAATTGCTGCCTGTCCTGTCAGCGCACTTTCCACCCGCGCATTTCTCCCATGTCCTGTTGTAACCTGTCAATTGACCCAATGATGAATTTCATAGGTTTGATTTTATAACCTGGAATGAAGTTTCCATTGTGCTAAAATACGCGAGTAAACTATTGCAAATTAAGCCTTTAATAACTGTTATTTAGTTTGTTGATGAAGTGTAATTCAGAAACACCGCCCGATTTTCGTGTGGTGTTTTTTATTTCAACAACTCAAAATACGTTGCCACATAGAAGCCGTTTTCTATTTTTCCTTGGACACGGGCCTTGCGCACCGCCATACAAAAACCCTCTGCGGCATGCGCATCACCATGATCATCCAATCCCGTTCCCTTTACCTCATAGGCAATATCATTTATTTGAACGGCCAAATAACAGCCTTTCTTCGCCATCTTAAAATTACAGGAGCCACAAGAAGCCGCTAAAGTATCGATCGGCTGGCTTGGATTAATTTTTCCAAAAGGCTTTTGAGCAATGCTCGCAAATGATAGAAGTAAAAATCCTAATAAATAGTTTTTCATGATGCGTATTTTTGTGCAAAATAAGGGTTTATCTTTGGGCTTTAAATGATTTCTCAAATGAATTGGATAAAAGAATTTAAGGCCTTCGCCATCAAAGGAAATGTTATTGAATTGTCGGTTGCTGTGGTGATCGGGGCGGCATTTTCGAGCATCATTAATTCCCTCGTGTCCGACATCATTACGCCATTAATCTTGACTCCGGCCATTGAAGCAGCAGGCGTTGCCGACATTGATAAGCTATCATGGGGCGCCGTAAAATATGGAAAATCCCTCGCCGCTATTATTCAGTTTGTCTTGATTTCCCTCGTACTTTTTGCCATCATCAAAGCAATCAATAAAGTTAACTTAGTCGAAGTCCCTTTAGAGGAAAACAAAAAAGATCCTCAAATTGAACTACTGACAGAGATTCGCGACCTGCTAAAAAAGTAGTTCTATTGAGCAATTAAGTCAAGCGCTTGGACATTTTTCAACGTTGAGGCCTTTGTTTCCACATCCAACAGCATGACTTGATTTCCCTCCTGGAAACGCGGCCAAGTTGGCAGACCCTCCCCATTCGGATTCCCTGTCTTCGCAAAATTGACCCAATAATTCGACATGTATTTTGCAATTTGCTTATCTACAGCCTGATAAGGCCGTTTCACTTTTGCTAGATTATCGTATGCATAGGGAACCTCCCCCGTATGAAATGCGCCATTTTGGGTTTCGGGTGTATCCCCGGGAATCTGCCGATTGAAATTATACAAGTACACAGGAGATTTACCGTGCTTCCATTGGGCTTTGGCCCAGAAAAACACACCGGCACCAAAGGTTTCGTCCCGACTTAAATTACGTTGCGAAATAGCCGCCTCCGCGTCATTAGCTGCAGGATAATATGTCAAAAAAGTAGCCGCTCTTTCGCCATATTTTTTGGTCAAATTTTGTTGGTATTCCTGCGCAGTCAACCACCGATTTGAAACGACATCTTCCGAGTTCCAACCCATTAATAAATCAACATCATTTGTTTGTTTTTCAGCATACGCTTTCGCCATGTTCAAAGGCTCTACGTAGCCATCTAAATATGGAGAAGACAAACCTCCAGGGGCCGCTAAAATTTCATTCGCTGATTTAGCCCTCAAGGCTTGTAAATTTTCTGCGCCTAATTTCGCAGCAAACGATACACCGGTCGCCTCCGCAGCCGCTTGAGTTAATGCAGGTCGTAAAGGAGTAGAAAGCATGGCACTTCCGCTCTCTGCAATCGCTCTTTTAAAAAGACCTTTTGCTAGCGGCGAGGCACATAAATAATTGACCGCAAATGCTCCCGCAGATTGCCCCGCAATGGTCACTTGATTTGGATCCCCACCAAAAGCAGCGATATTTTCCTTTATCCATTTCAATGCCGCAATCATATCCAACAATCCATAATTGCCAGATACTCCTGCAGCGGATTCTTTGCTAAGTTCTGGGTGTGCCAAAAAACCAAAGGTTCCGACCCGGTAATTAATGCTGACAAAAACAACGCCTTTGGAAGCTGTTGCGGCCCCGTCATAAATGGGGCAAGCAGCGCCTCCGCTACGAAAACCTCCGCCATAAATGTACACCAAAACAGGCTTGGCGGCTTTGCCTTTCGAATCATTCCAAACATTCAAGTAGAGGCAATCCTCGCTAATGGGTTCCTTGGGAATTAAGTATTCTTCCGACCAAACCATGAAGGGTTTTGGTTCCGCTTGCATGGGACTCGGGCCATAGGCTTTTGTGACCTTAACCCCTGACCATGAAGCAAGTGGCTGCGGAGCTTTCCAACGCAAATTGCCCACGGGCGGCTGCGCAAAAGGAATCCCTAAAAAGCGGTGAATTGAACCCAGCTTTTCGCCTGCTACAATTCCTTGTTGGGTCTTCACCTGGACAGTTTGTGCCATTCCGCTAAATGCGATGAAGCAAAATAAAATCAGCGATTTTTTCATTTTTTCCGTGTTATTTTTCTTTCCCCTAAAATCCATAATGGGGTATTTATTGGGCCGCGTTTTTCTGGCGACATTTCCGTAAAGCTTCGAATATGTTGTTCCGCCTCTGCGATATCATCTGTGAATAAGATGTGTTGAAAATCCTTTGAACTCACCGTTGCCTCTTGGATCAAGGTTTCAAAATAATGCATGAGTTTTTCGTGGTATTCCAAGCCCATCACCACGACGGGGAAGTTTTTCATTTTTCCTGTTTGTATCAGCGTTATTACTTCGAAAAACTCATCCAGAGTCCCTAATCCACCTGGCATAATGACAAAACCAGAAGAATACTTACGTAACAATTCTTTGCGCACAAAAAAGTATCGAATCGTAACCATGCGATCTAAATAGGGGTTTGGATGTTGTTCAAAGGGAAGTTCGATGTTACAACCCAAGGATAATGCCCCAGCGTTTTTTGCCCCCTTGTTGGCCGCCTCCATAATTCCAGGTCCGCCTCCCGTCATAATCGCAAAACCCTCTTTGCCTAAACGAGTAGCAAGTTCTTCCGTGGTTTGATAATAGACATCTTCGGGGCCAAAACGTGCGGAACCAAAAATGGTGATGCAGGGGCCAACAAAATGTAGGTTACGAAATCCTTTGATAAATTGGAATAATACATCCAATGAAAATAAAAATTCTTTCCAGCGGGAACGAGGACCTGCTAAAAAAGCGTTTTCAGAATTACCGTTCATTTGTTAATTTAAGTTTAAGCCAAAACTACGCCTAAATTCTACATTTTAACCGCATACCAAATCAAATAAATACTAGCTTTACTAAAATTATACCTTCTCTAATGAAATCTTACGAATTACACACAGCTGATTCCCGCGGAGCCGCAAACCATGGCTGGCTTAATAGTTACCACACCTTTAGTTTTGCCAATTACCATAATCCATCGCGTATCCATTTTGGGGCATTACGCGTGTTGAATGACGATGCCGTTTCAGGTGGCATGGGCTTTGGTCAACATCCGCATGACAACATGGAAATAATCAGTATTCCGTTGGAAGGTGATCTTGAACACCAAGACAGCATGGGGAATAAAGCCGTGATTCGACATGGGGATATTCAAGTGATGAGTGCTGGGACGGGTATTTACCACAGCGAATACAATCACAGCAAAGATTCTACGGTTAAATTTTTACAGATTTGGGTCTTCCCGAATAAGAAAAATGTAACACCTCGGTACGATCAAATCACACTGAATGTAGCAGACCGCCACAATCAATTGCAACAAATTTTATCTCCAAATGCGGAAGATGCGGGCGTTTGGATTCACCAAGATGCGTGGTTCCATATGGGAAAATTTGATCAGCATGTATCTACGAACTATGCGATAAATAAAGCCGGGAATGGCGTTTATGCCTTTGTGCTTTCGGGCAGTTTTGAACTCGATGGCCAAACCGTATCAACGCGCGATGGCTTAGGCATTCGTGGCGCCGAGACATTTGAATTAAAAGCCTTGTCGGCCGATGCGGAGATTTTACTGATGGAAGTTCCGATGCAATTTTAATGCGCATGAAAACAATAGCTGTCTTCGGGGGAAATCCAGATATCGTGGCCGTTTTGGTCCGATTGATTAATCAATATGAAACGGCTGAAGCCGTATCCTTTGCGAAGGTAGATGACCTGTTGGCCGCAACTTTCGACCTTATTTTACTCAGCAGCAGCGTTTCTGAGGCAGATGAAGCAAAAATCCGCGCACAAGTAAACCTACCAGTCATCCAACATTATGGAGGAGGGAGTGGTTTGTTGCGCGCGGAGTTAGTGCCGTATTTGGACTAGTTTTTTTGAATGCTCCAGGCGATGCCTTGATCGATTAACTTCAAGTAATCTGGGTTTTTCCAAACGGCAGCCGAATGTCCCATGGAGGTGTAAAATGTTTTTCCTTTTCCTACTTGACGGTACCAAGCGACCGGGTGATTTGCTCCCATACCAAAGTTTTTATCCGTCATCCAAAGCATATTTCCGTTCGGAATGATCTTGTCTCCATTAATGGAATACAAGACCGTTACGTCTTTGGGTTGATTAAAAAACACATACCATTCGTCCGTATTGCTCCATTGCTTCACCAGGTTTTGCGAAAACAAAGAATCGACATTTTCCGACATACGCACATCGGCCTGTTGGAATTGCGGATTCAAGGGATGATGTGAAAATTTAGCTCCCAAGAGGTTTGTTTCATACCAATCCCAGCGGTGTGAATCGTCTCCCGCGCCGTGAATTCCCATCAGGGATCCTCCTTCTTCCACATATTTTTCTAGCGCGGATTGTTGGTCGTCATTCAGCACCCTTCCCGTCGAATTATTAAAAATCACCAAACTAAAATTCTTCAATTGTTCCGCGTTAAACACGCCACCATCCGCTGTTTCATAGACATAATAGTTGTGGGCTTTACCTAGGTCTTTCAAAATTGGAATTGAGGCATCGATGGATTCTGCGTGGCGGAAGCCGGTTGTTTTGGTAAAGACCAAAATAGCTGGCTGGTTTGCCGGAAATTGAATCGCAGGTTTTTCCGTTTCGTAACTCACAGGGAAACCGTACTTCACTTTGTACATAAAGGTCCCCAAAGCGACAGAAAGTAGTAGGATGATACTGAGTAAAGTCCCACCGAGAATTTTTAAGAATTTTTTCATTTTATTATCAGTTTATTTATCATTCATTTCATTTCCCCTCTTTACCTTTGGCAATCCTCCAAGGTTTGCCAAAGGTAGTTAAAATAGCAGGCGTCGGTGGTAATTAATTTGCCCTAAATGGTAGGCCAAATGTGTCTCCAAATGGATAAAAATATAGCCATTTGTTTTCTCCACATCAAAAATTCGGATGGGGTAAATATCCCCTAATTTATCGCTCGGGAAATCACGTAAAACCTGAAGCACAATGGGATGAATTTCATCGAGCATGTTCAATAAGGTTTTCCGCGGAACATCCCGCGCTGAAAATTCCCGTGGTCGGTCACGCACATAACCTGTATCTGCGTACACCGCCCCAAAAAAGGTAT
>JBDLUL010000178.1:0-21281 GCA_039805345.1 Bacteroidota bacterium
CCGAAAATAAGCTCGACCACAATAATACGATGTACGATGGGGTAAATATTTTCCCTAGATTTACCAATAGTACGGTTAACAATGTCGCGACCAGAACGGAATTCCACAAGGCTTTCCATTGAGTTTTATCCTTTAGTTTTCCCCACCAAACAAATTGGCCAATTGCACTTAAAACGGCGATACTGATAAATATCCAAATTTGAATTTTGCTGTAATGTTCCACCTGGTCGGCCGGGAGGGCAATGTTCGAAACCAAACCAAAGGCCTCAGCAATTTTATTATAAACGGGAATGGAAGTTGTAAAGGTTAATTGGAACGCTGAAAGTCCCAAAACGGAAGCTCCTACGAATATCCAAAACTCACGCGAGTAAATGCCTAATTCTTTCTCATCGGTAGGTAGGTCTTTCCAACGGTACCAAGCTAAGGCGATGGCCCCAACCAAGAAAGTTCCCATATACAAGAGCAATTGTCCTGATAAACCTAAGTCGGTGAATGAGTGCACCGATGCGTTTCCTAAGATACCTGAACGATTGAGAAACGTCGAATACAGGACAAGAATAAAGGTTGTAATCACCAAGATAATGGAGGTTTTCAACGCCGAACTCGAATTGCGATAGGCAATCATTGTATGAATGGCACCAATCCACACCAACCATGGCACGAAAGACGCATTCTCCACGGGATCCCAGTTCCAATATCCTCCAAAGTTTAAGGTTTCATAGGCCCAATAGGCTCCCATCATAATACCAACGCCCAATACGCCTCCTCCAAAAAGAGACCAGGGTAATGCAGGTGTTATCCATTCCGTCAACTTCTTCTTCCAAAGACCAGCAATCAAAAAAGCAAAAGGAACAAGCGTTAATGCAAAACCTAAAAATAGGGTTGGTGGGTGGATTACCATCCAATAGTTCTGTAACAAAGGATTTAAACCCCGACCATCCAATGGGATGAAGTTGGGCTGCATGCTCCAAACGGGTAAATCAGGTTGCGCTTCACGTAACAATAAGAACGGAGATGAACCTATTTTTAATTCGATTCCTGGGATGATGACACCTAAAATCATGGATGTTAGGAATGTTTGCACGAGGGCAAAAACCGTCATAACAGGACTTTCCCAGGTAGGATTGCGGAACATCAATAATACGCCTAATAAGGCTTGCCAAAATATCCAAAGCAAGAACGAGCCTTCTTGCCCTTCCCAGAAACAGGATACAATGTAGGCGATAGGCAGTGCCTTCGAAGCGTGTGAAAAGGCGTAATGGTATTCGAAATAATGGTTGTAAATAATGATGTAGAGCGTGGTTGCCACAGCGATTACAGCGGCTAAATGAACGATGAATAGCGTTCGCGCTGTTAGGCGCCAATCATTCGCCAAAGATTCTTCTTGGCTCGATCGGAAATAGGCATAAGTTGCCAATAAGGCGGTTACGAAGGAAACAATAATGAGCGCATGCCCAACCTGTCCAATGGTTTCGTGTATCATATTATTTTTTGGCTTCTAGTGAAGCGCTTGAGTCGGCAGATATTTTTCCTTCTTGGTATTTAGAAGGACATTTAAGTAAAATTTTATCGCAATAGAAAATCTTATCAGGCTTCATACTTCCGACCAAAACAATCTTTTCCGATTTTTCGAAATCTTGGGGTTTTGGCGCGGCATAAACTACTTGGTTTTCCCTGCCCAAACTATCCTCAACAATGAATTCAAGTCGGTTGGCATCCATCGCAGGATTGAAAACCATGCCGACAATTTTTCCGGTGGCATCTTTTTTCAATTTACCCACCACATGTACTTTCTGGTTAGCATCTTGCTGGCTAATGCGTTCCGCCTCATCGAATCCCACATAGGTACTTGCATCACCTGTTGTAATCAGGATGATGCCGATAGCAATCGCAATTAGTATGAGCCCGACGATATGTGTCTTTTTCATTTGATTCGTTTTTCTAAGTCTGTGATTTTACGGTCTAAACGGAATAGATATATGAAAATACCGGTTAAAATGATTGCCACGACGGCAATAACCACATAGATTTTACCATCGGCCCGAAATTGGTCGGCCATTTCTATTTGTGCTTGCGCTTGTCCAGCAAAGGAAATGAGCGCCATGAATAAGCTGAAAATGTATTTTTTCATGTTAGTTGTTTTCGTCAATTTGTTGGTCCAATTGTTTGATTCGAATGCGCAAGCCTACAATCCAGAAGCCCAGTAAGGTCCAACCGATAATGGCTGGATAAAACACCATGCGCATGCGGTTGTCTAAGTCCATGGAGTTGAAACCTGGATTTCCTCCATTTCCGGGGTGTAATGAATCTGTCATACGAGGAAGAATCCAGATCAATACCATAAACACAACGAATGCAAAAATGTTATATACAGAGGATATGCGTGCTTTTTGTTGTTCTTCCGGTAGGGAAGAGCGGACTAATAAATAGGCTAAATAAATCAATAAACCGACAGCTACGGAATTCAGTTTCGGGTCGTTGGTCCACCAATCCCCCCAAGTGAATTTCGCCCAAAAGCTACCCGTTGCTAGGCCCATTATGGCAAATACCAAGCCGGTTTCAACATAGGCATAGGATTTCAAATCTGCTTGAACATCCCCCGAACGCAAGTATTTAATCGAATGATAAACGGATGTTCCTAATAGGAAAATCATGCTAAACCACATCGTAACGTGGAAATATAGGTTTCTAACGGTTTCATTTAAAATGGGCTGTCGGGGAACTGTCCCTTCAAACCCTGCATAAACCGTGTAGTAAAGCAAAATCATGCAGATAATTTTGCCGTAATGTTTTTTTAATGTTTCCATATAAACGGGAATAGAATTCCGGATAAAACAATAACAATGGTATCGAGCGAACTCAGAATAGCGATTTCATCCCAGTTTTCCTGAATTGATATGCCATCCATGGCACTTTTGGCCAATTTTAAAATCAATAATAACAAGGGAATGATGATGGGGAAACTTAAAACCGCCATGAGCGTGGCAGAATTTTCCCCTTGCGCGGCAATACCCGCCATTAAAGATAGACTCGAGGCAAATCCGATGCCGCCAAGAATAATCGCAACCAGGTAAAGCGGAATATTTCCGACGGGATTTCCCATCACCCACGAGTAAAAAAAGAAGCCTACGAATGAAATTCCAATCATTACGATGGAATTGTAAATGATTTTCGAATAAATGATCGCCTCAGGACTGACTAACGTATAGTAAAATAAGTTACGCTGGTTCGATTCTTGTGTAAAGCTTTTGCCGATTGCATTAATGGCAATAAAAAGCATAATAATCCAGAACAACGTGTTCCAGGTAATCGGGTTAATCGCGTGTTGCTTGGCTTTGAATGAGAGGTAGCAAACGAAGATGGTAGACGCTAGATACAAGAGCAAACCGTGTAGGGCATAGCGCTGCCGCCACTCAAGATGTAGCTCCTTTTTAACCAACACGTGTATTTCATTCAGGATCATGCCTCGATTTCCTTAAAGGACATGCAATTTACAATAGAAAATTTGCTTTAAAGTATATTCCCTTCAGTATTTTAGCTAATTCAAATCAATTACACCAAAACTGCAACTTATCATTTTTTAGGTCGGAAATACTTAGTACATTTGTCCTAATTTTGAACAATTCTAAATAAGTAAAATTTGATGTCGGTAACTTTAGCAGATTTAAAGGTGGGAGAGCAGGCGGAAATCATAGGCTTTACTGACGAATTGCTTTCATTGAAATTATTAGAAATGGGTTGTTTGCCAGGTACCGTGATTGAATTGACACATCAGGCGCCTTTTGGCGATCCGATTGCCATTAAAGTTTCGGGATATACGTTAAGTATGCGTAAAGAAGAGGCGGCTACCATTCAAGTTAAAACCAGATAAATTTTGTCCAAACTACCTAAAATAGCTTTAATCGGGAATCCGAATGCGGGGAAATCGTCGCTGTTCAATAGCCTTACGGGCTTGAATCAGAAGACGGGAAATTTTCCGGGTGTTACCATGGACAAGCATACCGGTATTTGGGAGTTAGAGCCAAATTCTAAAGTGGAGGTACTCGATTTACCGGGTATTTACAGCATTTATCCCAAGTCTATTGACGAAGAATTAGTCATCAATATTTTGGGAAATCCATCCCACCCTGATTATCCTGATATGGCGATTGTGGTGGCGGATGCATCTAATTTAAAGCGTAACTTATTGTTATTCTCGCAAGTGCGTGATTTAGGGATTCCGACTGTTTTGGCATTAAATATGGTTGATGTAGCGGAAAGCCAAGGCTACGTCATTAATTCCATTAAGTTGGCGCGTGAGTTAAGTATTGAAGTGGCGGAAATCAACGCGAAAAAGGGCATCGGAGTAAACGGTTTGCGTTTGGCTGTGGAGAAAACGTTGAAAAACCGATATGCCTCAAATGACGCTTTGCCATTGCCTGTAGGCGAAGACTTATTGGCAGATATTACAGCACAATTTGGTGAAGCGGATCCGTATCGTTCTCTGTTATGGTTGATGGAGCATGATCGCATGAAGATGTTTTCGGATGAACAACGCATGGGATTTGACCGTTTGCAAGCGAAACATCGTTTCGATGCAAAATCGTATAAAACCTCAGAAACCGTTAAGCGCTACGAGGCCTTATCTGAAATCGTCGAGCGTTGTGTCATTAATTTGAATCGTCAATGGGATGCACCTCCGGTAAAAACGATGACGGACCGACTGGACAAGTTTTTTTTACATCCTGTAGGTGGCTATCTTATTTTCTTGGGCATTTTATTCTTGATGTTTCAGGCCGTATTTACATGGGCTGCTTATCCTATGGATGCGATTGATGGCGGTGTTGCTCAGTTGAATGATTATTTAAAAGGGATTTTACCTCCTTCCGCTTTGACGGGTTTGTTAACGGATGGGCTAATTGCCGGAATTGGTGGGGTGTTAATATTTGTTCCTCAAATAGCCTTCTTGTTTTTCTTTATTTCCATGTTGGAGGAAACGGGCTACATGTCTCGCGTTATGTTCATTATGGACAAGTTGATGCGTCGCTTTGGTTTAAATGGTAAGTCGGTTGTGCCCCTCATGTCAGGTGTAGCATGTGCGGTACCTGCCATTATGAGTACGCGTTCCATCGGATCATGGAAAGATCGATTGATTACGATTATGGTGACGCCTTTGATGTCGTGTTCCGCTCGTTTACCTATTTATACCGTTTTAATTGCGTTAGTCGTTCCGGAGAAAAGTACTTTGTTTGGTATGTTTAATCTACAGGGCTTAGCCTTGTTTGGCTTGTATTTATTGGGCTTTTTCATGGCAATTTTGTCGGCATGGGTGATGAAACAATTGCTACAAGTAAAGGAAAAGAGCTATTTTATTATGGAGTTGCCTACATACAAAGGTCCCCGATTTAAACACATGGCTTTGTCGATTTATAATTCGGTACAAGCATTTGTTTTTGAAGCGGGTAAAATTATTGTAGCTATTTCGATTGTGCTTTGGGTGCTGGCGAGTTACGGACCCGGTGATAGTTTGGCTTCGGTGGAGCAGTCGGTACGGCAAGCGAACCCCACATTACCTGAAACCGCTTTGGCCAATAAAGTTGCGGCAGAGAAATTGGAGCAATCTTATGCGGGTCATTTTGGGCATTTTATAGAGCCAGTCATTAAGCCGTTGGGATACGACTGGAAGATTGGTATCGCGTTAATTACCTCCTTTGCAGCACGTGAAGTGTTTGTAGGAACGATGTCGACCATCTACAGTTTAGGTGGTGAAGTAGATGATGAAAATGCAACGATCAAAAATCGGATGCGTGCCGAAATAAATCCTGAAACAGGAAAGCCGCTTTATGATGCGGCTCTCGGTTTCTCTTTATTGATCTTTTATGCCTTTGCTATGCAATGTATGAGTACGCTGGCAACGACTTATCGGGAGACAAAATCTTGGAAATACCCAACAATTCAGTTTCTGTATATGACTGCCTTGGCATATTTGTCGGCCTTTATCGTTTACCAAGTACTTTCTTAAAACTTCATAGGAATGGAAGTGGCGGCTAAATTGCTTGTGCTCTTCGCTAATAATTTGCCTTCCGCATTATAAAGTTTTGCCTCAACATTGGCAATTTTTTTACCTACGCGATATACTTCAGAGACGGCTGTAACTTTTTCGCCAGCTTTCGCGCCAAATAAGAAATCTACATGGAGGTTTATGGTCACATACAAGTGTTCAATTTCAACCGTTATGAGGGTCATACCCATAATCTCGTCCAAAATCGTCGTAATAATACCCCCATGTAACACTTGTGCATGATTGCACTGATCTTCCCGCACGGTAAACTCAGCAGTAATAGAACCCGCAGAAGCTTGAATTAGTGTTCCATCCAGCCACGTAGAGATGGGATTCGGGTTTCCATCAGCAATTTTTTTGTTTAAGTTCGCTTGTAAATAAGCGAGTATTTTTTCGTTTGGTTTCATGTTATTACTTAGGCGGATAAAGATTAATTTCGAGACCAGGTGGAAGTTCTGCCAAACATGGCCATGCCCACAAATCCGCGAATATCTAATTTTTGATTATTGTCTTTTACCTTTAAAATGCAGTCGTATGTTTTTCCAGAATTTGGGTCGTAAATCGTTCCGTTTTCCCAGCTTCCACCTTTAAATACAAACTCTTTTAGAATCACGCTTCCCACGAGTTCTCGGTTGCGTAAACGGCTATCGGGGTTATTTGTATCCTTCCTGCCAGGTGTTTTCCCCCAAGTGATTTTTCCATAATAGCGGTCAGCTTGTTTGAAAATGACGATTTTGCCGTCTTTGTTTTCGGAAATCCATTCGCCTAAAATGGTGTCACCATTGCTCATGGCGAATAATGGAATTTGTGTGAGTGCTAAGTATAGCAGTAGTGCAATTGTTTTTTTCATTGTGTGTGTAAGTTTTGTGACAAATATAGGATGATTTTGGGATTTGTTGTTTCTAATTCGTAGAACATAGTGTTTGCCTCAGTCAGATGTTATGCTTATTTTTGTGAGATATTACCCGCTAATAAATAATTTCATAACAAGCTTTTTGAACGTATGAATTACAATTTGAGTCAAATACCCGACAGAACAACCAAACCAAGACAAAAAGGTTTGACGATGGTCATGGATAAAGGATTAAGTCTACGTCAAGTAGAAGATTTCTTGGAAATGGGAGCTGGGCATACCGATATTGTAAAATTGGGTTGGGCTACGTCTTATGTAACCCCCAATTTAAAAGAAAAATTAGCCTTGTATAAATCTGCAGGCATTCCGGTTTATTTCGGAGGCACTCTGTTTGAAGCATTCTATATCCGAGGACAATTCGATGAATACCGACGTGTTTTAGATCAATATGGAATGGAATATGCAGAGGTTTCGGATGGTTCGGTCGAAATGGAATCAGAAGTAAAATGTGAATTTATTCGCACGTTGTCTCAGCAAGTAACGGTGTTGTCTGAAGTAGGTTCAAAAGATGAAGCAAAAATCATTCCACCTTATAAATGGATCAAATTGATGCGGATGGAATTAGAAGCTGGATCTTGGAAGGTTATCGGAGAAGCGCGGGAAGGTGGTAATGTGGGGCTATTTCGTGCTTCAGGTGAAGTTCGTCAAGGGTTGGTGGAAGAAATTTTGACCGAAATCCCAGAAGAAAAAATTATTTGGGAAGCTCCTCAGAAATCCCAACAAGTTTGGTTTGTGAAATTGGTCGGAGCCAATGTTAATGTAGGAAATATTGCGCCTAACGAGGTGATTTCTTTAGAAACGATACGTTTGGGTTTACGTGGCGATACATTCGATCATTTCTTAGATAAATAACTGATGCTTCAAATTATTTTGGATTTACTAAAAGATCCCTTAACATTTTTAAGCGATTTTATCGCGGCAAATGGGTCATTGACATATGCCTTACTGTTCGCCATTATTTTTGTCGAGACAGGTTTTGTTATCATGCCTTTGTTGCCAGGAGATTCTTTGCTGTTTTCTGTTGGTTTATTAGCCGCAGCAAGTGGCCAACTCAGTTTAACGACAGTAATTCCATTGATGATTATCGCAGCGCTATTGGGTGATCAATTGAATTATTACATTGGTCGCAACTTCAGCGAATGGGTAAAAAGTCGAGAAAAAATCTTGTTTTTAAAGCGGGAGCACATTGAAAAAACGGAAGCGTTTTATGCGGAATATGGCTCTAAAATGGTCATTTTAGCTCGATTTATTCCAATTGTCCGCACTGTTGCCCCTTTTGTTGCGGGCGCTGGCCGGATGTCATATCCTGTCTATTTGTTTTTTGGGGTAGTGGGTGCCTGTCTATGGGTGATTAGCATTACGCTCGCGGGTTATTTCTTAGGAGATAACGCTTGGATAAAAGATAATTTTGAGAAAGTCGTTTTGGGAATTGTCGGAGTATCTGTATTGCCCATTATTGTCGGAGTTATCAAGCAACAATTTTCTAAGAAATTAAGATGAAATCCTTGTTTGGATTGATAGGGTATCCCCTAGGACATTCCTTTTCAAAGCGCTATTTTACGGATAAGTTTGAGCAATTAGGCTTACAGGATTCGTATGCCTATACGCAATTCGAAATACCATCTATTGAGGATTTTCCAGCGCTATTAGCCACGGAATCAATCAAAGGTTTTAATGTAACAATACCTTACAAGCAACAAATTATTCCATTTCTCGATGAAATCGATCCTGCTGCTGCGCGGATTGGTGCCGTGAATACCATTAAGATTTTGCCGGATGGCCGCACGCGCGGGTACAATACGGATTATTTTGGTTTCCAAGGTACCTTAAAGGCCTGGTCTGCTTATCCACATTTTAAATCGCTTAGTGCTTTGGTCTTGGGTCAAGGAGGTGCCGCAAAAGCGGTTATCGCGGCGATTGAGGACCTGGGGATTCCTGTCATTAAAGTGTCACGTCAGGCAGGTGAGGGTGTTGTTTCATACGAAGCATTACCTCGGCTCATGGAATCGGTTGGCCTAATAGTTAATACAACTCCTCTGGGCATGCATCCGAATGAAGCTGATTGCCCTCCTATTCCTTATACATTATTGAATGGGCAACATTACCTCTATGATATTGTCTATAATCCCCTGGAAACAACCTTTCTGAAAAATGGCTTAGCCCATGGTGCTGGGGGAATCCATACAGGTATTGAGATGCTATATGGACAAGCGGATAAGGCTTGGGAAATTTGGCAGGCTTAATTATTTCAAATACACCCCTCGCTTCACGTCGTCCGTTACAATGACTTCTATATGCTCTGCAATGGTCGTGGAAAGCTCATAACCTTTGTAATCTGCCGCGATTGGAAATTTGCGATAGTTTCGGTCGATTAAAACAGCAACTTGAAGTTTTTTTACCGGGATACTTAAAAAGGGTGCTAGGCTGTAAGAGAAAGTGCGGCCTGTGTTAAGTACATCATCAACGACAATAATGACCTTATTTTCGAATGTTTTAATATCGGCGGAAAACTGAACTGGACTTTCATAGGGGACCTCTTTATTCAGTTTAATTTCAACAGGAATCGCGTTAATCGTTGAGATTTCTTTCAGGTGTTTACTCAACATGTCTGCTAATGCATATCCTTGTCCATGAACACCTGCCATGATGATTTCTTGTTCTTCAAAATTGTTCTCAAATATTTGAAAAGCAATCCGTCTGATTTTCTGTAGGAGAGCGGGTCCGTCTAAAACTTGTTTTGCCGACATATTCTTTCGCTTATTGTCTAAATTAGCCGATTAAAATTA
Organism: Bacteroidota bacterium; assembly: GCA_039805345.1. Taxonomy (GTDB): domain Bacteria; phylum Bacteroidota; class Bacteroidia; order Cytophagales; family Spirosomataceae; genus Aquirufa. The sequence continues at coordinate 9,740 of JBDLUL010000178.1, forward strand.
CCCAAAATTATCCAATTTTTGTACCTTTGGCCTTTATTTAGCGTTTAAATTAATTACCTATGGCTAAGAATTACGGAGCACAACAACGTGCCCAAATGCAAGCACCTTCCAATCCTCTAGCAATAAAAACGAAGAAATACGGCTTAGAGAAGAATAAATACATTGCGATGTGTATGCGTCAATTATTCGCTAACCAATGGAAATGGGCGTTTCTACCTTTGGCTTTAGTCGGACTTAATGTTTTTCTTAATCTGTCAGGCACCTATAAAAACTACTGGATCTACATCTTTTTAGCTGTAGGTGTGATCGGATATATCTTATTCTGGTTAATTCAGTTTACGGGCATTACCCAATTAGCCCAATACAAACAGCTGTTTGATAAATATCGCTACGAAATCGATAGTCGGCAGATATTTATGAAAATCTCCGACAAAGAAGGTGGTATGATTAAATGGGATATGATTTTGTCGGCATATAAGGATAAAGATGCATATGTCTTGGAAATGGGCAAATACCAGTTTATTTATTTGCCATTAGCGATTTTCAATAATGACAATGACCGCAAGTTGATGGACAAAATCATGCGTGATAAGGGTTTGATCAATTAATATGGGAAGACTGCTAGCCATTGACTTTGGATTAAAGCGTACTGGTTTGGCGGTAACAGATTCTTTGCAGATTATTGCAACGGGCTTGGAAACAGTACCTACACATACGTTGTTGGATTATTTACAAGTTTATTTTGCCAAAGAGGCAGTCGATCAAGTGATCATCGGAATGCCAAAGAACTTGGATAGTTCGGATACAGATTCTACACATGGTGTCCGCGTACTCATCAAGCATTTTAAAAAGAAGTTCCCAGCAATGCCCATTGTAGAGCACGATGAGCGATTTACTTCTCAAATGGCGATGCAAGCAATGATTTCAGGGGGAATGTCGAAAAAAGATCGAAGGGAAAAAGGAAATGTCGATCGTGTATCTGCAACGATTATTTTGCAATCCTATATGGAATCGCAAGCATAGAAAAAGGCCATCTGACGGATGGCCTTTTTTATTATTTGGTTACCACCTTGGCAAATCGGTGATAAAATGGAGTCTTACTTGTTGAAGATTTTGGTTTGTATTTCCCTGTAATAATTGGAACATACATAACACGTCTTCTTGATTTTTCGCCAAAGTTCGGTGATACTTCAACGCGATGCCATAAGCGGCCATCGTGAATCGTTAAGTCTCCACGATCGATTTCAAAAGCTGCTTCACGTGGATCCGGACGATGATCAATGAATTGTTTTTTACCAAAAAGTAATTTTAACATACTTTGATTCTGGGTTCCTGGTAAAACGCGTAATCCTCCGTTTGAAGAGGGGCATTTATCTAGGTGAATCCCTACGTTTAACATAGGAAGAATTTTTTGTCCTAAGAACAAATCACGCGGGGAATCTGTATGCCATCCCATTTGCGTGAATTTCGAATTGGGTTGGTTTACATAGTGGTTAAACACTAATCCATCTTTTTCATCTGAACCCATACGTCCTTCATAGGGCTCAAGAAATTCCAATAACAATTCGAAGCGTGGATCTTTTAAGAATTCAGCTAAAACATCACTGTGTTTATTTGTAAAACACATACGTTGAATCATGTCTTTTCCTTCCGGATCTTTGCCAAATTTCAATGGGATTCCGTTGATTTTTTCGACGCCCTCTGCTAACCAATTAGCTTCAATTTTACCTAACTCTGAGATGAATAGTTCCGCCGTTTCGTTAGAGATGAAGTTTTTGAATTGAATAACACCATACTTCTGGAAGTATTCTTTTTGTTCCTCCGTTAAGGCCTCGCCAAGGGTGAAGGTTTTATATTCGAATTTAGGTGTTGTTTTTTTCATGTTGATCAAGGCCTTCCAGGCTTATGTTTCAAGATTGTTTCCTGTTACTACTAGGTAGGAATTGGACATGCAATTTACGCCATTGTTCTTGAAATATTTTCAATTGCTTTTATAATTCTGACTAAAATCAGCATTTTATCAGTTTTATCCCTGAAAATATTTGCAATTTTGTCTTTTCAAATTTCACCTCGAATGTCTAAGTTTTATTACCTTATTTTATTCTGTTTCCCAATTCTCCTACATGCTCAACACGAGGGCCGTAAAGGTTCATATTATGCCGCTTGGGGGTATAATCGGTCTACTTATGCCAACTCAGATATTCACTTTGCAGGCAATGGCTATGATTTTACGTTGGCTAATGTAGTGGCTGCTGATGCGCCCACACCCTTTGATGGCTTTACCACCTATTTAAACCCGAATTTGTTTTCTGTTCCACAGTTTAATCTCCATGCTGGGTATTTTATTAAGGACAATTTATCAATTAGCATAGGTTGGGATCACATGAAATATGTGATGGTGCCTGATCAAACATCACACATTAGCGGTACGATAAGTGCTCAAGTATCTAATCCTTCCTATACAATCAATCCCACATATGTAGGAAACTATTCGAATAGCCCCTTTACCATTGCTTCCAAGGATTTTTTACGCTTTGAACATACAGATGGATTTAATTATGCCTCACTTGACTTAGAGCATTATACGCCCTTGTGGAACCCTGGTGTAGGAAAGCTGGAATTGGAGTGGATGAATGGTGTTGGTTTGGGGGCGGTGGTTCCTCGTTCCGATGTACGATTGTTTACGTTGGGTCGAAATAATTTTTGGAATTTAGCAGGGGCAGGGGTATCTATTAAATCCGGCTTGCGATTGAATTTGACTAAGCTATTGTTTTTTGAAACAACAGTAAAGGGAGGTTATACAACACTGTGGGATATTCGCACCACGGGCCAAACAGGCGACTCCGCTGACCAAAGTATTTGGTTTGGGGAAGTTTATGGGGCACTTGGTTTTTCTTTTGGCCGCAAAAAATAAATTTTAGGTTAGCCTAAAAATTTATATCTTCGTGGCATGCGCTATGGAGTTATCTTTTTTTTGTTTTTCGGTCATGTGCTTTGGGCCCAACAAAGCGGTCGAATAGAGACAGATCGTCCAGATCAAACGGAATGTCCTTTTATTGTCAAGAAAGGATTTTTTCAGGCTGAGATCGGGTTTAATCGCGCGATTGATGCGGGACAAATTCATTATTTGTTGCCAACAAGCCTTTTAAAAATAGGTATTCATCCTTTGGTAGAAATGCGGTACACGGCACTTAATGCTCCAGGAAGTGGCATTTCGAGTGAATCATTTGGATTTAAGGCGCATTTATTCAAGGATAGAGGGCTTATTCCGCGGTCGGCACTTATTGTGCAATACCACGTCAATCAGGATCGTCGAGATCAAAGTGAGCTGAATTCAATGCCACACTCAATAGGGGAAAGTATATTGACTTTTCAAAACAATCTTGGCGGAGTTTGGGGGATTGGATATAATTTGGGTGCTGAATATCACTCGGATAGTTCTGTGGAAGGAATATACCGGATAGCTCCCAATGTTAACATCGGTAAGCGAGGTTATGCCTATGCAGAGATTTTCGGTCGTTTCCCCCAAACTCAATTTACGGACAATTGGATTGATGGCGGGGTAGCCTATTATGTTTCTGATCACGTCAAAGCTGACGTATCCGCTGGCAAAAGTCTTCGTACGAGTGATTCTTGGTATGTCGCCTTAGGTATTTCTTTCCGAATGCGTCTTTGGTGATTGTGCTTGAATACGATAATTGTGTAAATTGCGAGGATGCGGTCTATTTTATTCTATTTGCTGGTTATGTTCATGGGGCTATTCCTGCCTTCCGCGGAAGCGTTTTGCCAAGCAAAAGAAAATATTATCGTTCAAACAGGAGCAAAATCTATTTCTACAACGGATCAATTCAGCATTCAGTTTTCAGTTGCTGCGACAGAGCAATTGCCTACTTATCGTTTCCCTGAAATCAATGGATTCAGGAAATTGGGGGTAAGTAGGAGTAAGGCCTCGAACTTCGAAAACGAGCAAGTCGAGCAGACATTGACATTTACACAATATTATCAGGCAAATGGTCCTGGAAATGTATTGGTGCCTTTGTTGGAATTAGAAGTCAACAAACAAGTTTTTAAGATTGAGCCTTTTGTTATCCAGGTTGTTCCTGGAATTGAGAAGCAAGAGGATGCTCCAAGCGAAATTCAGGTTCCGAATACAGTTGATCTAGCGAATAATAAACCCTTTTTTCTTGTTCGATCGAATATTGATCGTCCATATGTAGGCCAATCGTTTACATTGACGATGTCATTATATGTGCCATCAAATAACACAATGGAGTTGAGTTTCGATCGAAATGACATTCAAATACCAGCCCTGATTCAGCAAATTAGGCCACATAATTGTTGGGAAGAAAACTTCAATTTACAGGTAGAGCGTGTGTTAAAGGTGACTTTTGGAGGTAAAAAGTATACAGAATATCGGTTTTTTCAAGCGACTTATTTTCCATTGGATATGCATGTTATTCAAATTCCATCCGTTCAATTGCGTGTATTGCAAAAGATTAAGTCCAATGAGAAAGTGCCTATTTTACTAAAATCAGCTGTTTTTAGTATTCATCCGAAAGCCATGCCCAAGCACGTTCTTTCCGGCAGGGTTCCGGTGGGACGTTATACGCTTGTCGAGGAGATAGACAAAAATGTGGCTAAAACAGGAGATCAAATTACGTATCGTGCTAAGGTTATAGGTGATGGGAATAGTATTCTATGGGATAATAAGGTCGTCGCATCGGATTATTTTTTAAGTTTTAATCTTTTGTCAACGGAACGTGTTGTGTTCCCTTACCGTGATCAAATGTTTGGGAATAAATCGGACATTGTTCGTATAATTCCGGAGCAAGCCGGTACTTTTGCCTTGGCTAATTATTTTAATTGGATCTATTTCAATGTTGATAAGGCTCGTTTTGATACCTTGCGTTCAAAATTGATGTTGACCGTCAAAGGCCAACCGCGTGATCGTAAATTAGATACTTCCCTAGAAAAGGGGGGGATTTATGAGTCGATTGAATTGCAAGACAGTTTAGAAGTACAATGGAATCGCTGGGTCAACTGGCGACAATTGGTTAATTTTGTATTGATTATCATGTTTGGATTCATTGTCTTCCTTTTTTGGAGGGCGTCAAAATAGTAATATGGGGAGTATATACGGTAAAATTTTTCAGATAAGTACCTTCGGAGAGTCACATGGTGCGGCTGTTGGTGTTGTGATTCAAGGTTGTCCAGCGGGCATTGATTTTGATATGGATTTTATTCAGGCAGAATTAGACCGACGCAAACCTGGTCAATCGCGTATTACGACGCAGCGTAAAGAGGCTGATTCCGTTGAAGTAGTTTCTGGCGTTTTTGAAGGTAAGACTACGGGTACTCCTATTGCCATGTTGGTATGGAATGGTGACCAGCGTTCGAAAGATTATTCACATATCGCAGATCAATTCCGCCCTTCGCACGCTGATTACACCTATTTTGCGAAATACGGATTGCGGGATTACCGCGGTGGCGGACGTTCGTCGGCGCGTGAAACTGTTGCTCGTGTTGCTGCTGGGGCATTAGCTAAATTAGTATTGAATCAGTTGGGGGTAAAAATCACAGCTTATGTATCGCAGGTAGGAACCTTGAAATTAGAAACGCCAGTCGAGCAATTGGATTTGAGTTTAACAGAATCCAATGCTGTTCGTTGCCCGGATCCTATTTTAGCTGAAAAGATGTTCACTTACATTGATGGTATCCGGAAAGAGGGTGATTCGGTTGGGGGTGTTGTTTCCGCGTACATTACGGGATGCCCAATTGGTCTTGGGGAACCTGTATTTGATAAATTGCATGCAGAATTAGGCAAGGCTATGTTGAGTATTAATGCTGTGAAGGGCTTTGAGTACGGTAGTGGTTTTGATGGGGTTGCCTTAAGGGGTTCTCAACACAATGATTTGTTTGAAAAGCGCCCGGATGGCAGTTTGAAAACCTTGACGAATCACTCAGGTGGAATTCAAGGGGGAATATCGAATGGAGAACCCATTTATTTCCGCGTTGGATTTAAGCCTGTTGCTACGATCATGCAAGATCAATCAAGCTTGAATGAAAAGGGGGAAGAGATTACAGTTTCTGGCAAAGGTCGGCATGATCCATGTGTTGTCCCTCGCGCAGTGCCCATTGTAGAAGCGATGGCAGCGATTGTTCTATTGGATTTTTATTTGCGTAATCGCGTGATTCAAATGCCTGCCTAATGGTCTTGAATGAAGATGCATATTACATGGGATTAGCGCTCCGACAAGCCGAACAGGCGTTAGAGGAAGATGAAATTCCTGTAGGGGCAGTTGTCGTTTGTCAAGGCAAAATTGTAGCGAAGGCATTTAATCAAACCGAAATATTGACCGATGTAACGGCACATGCAGAAATGCTTGCCATTACCTCTGCAGCGCAGACAATTGGGGGTAAATATTTGAAAGATTGTACCTTGTATGTAACGCTCGAGCCTTGTTTGATGTGTGCGGGGGCTTTGTATTGGTCGCAATTGGGCCGATTAGTTTTTGGCGCCTCGGAAGAAAAAAGGGGGTTCCGGGCTTTAGGGTCAACTGTTTTGCATCCTAAAACGGATATTGCTGGGGGTGTTTTAGCCGAAGAATCGGAGGCTTTATTGAAAGAGTTTTTTTCACGTAAACGGTAATAAAATAGGTAAATGATTCGCCGCTATTAAAATCTGACTTTTTTAAAATTTTGATTGGGGGAAAAAAGTACGACGACCTTTGATTTCCAAACCGATAACAAATGCTCTTCATTCCAAAACTCAAATCCTTTTGCAGGGTCAAAAATTTTATAGAATTTTTTATTTTTTAATTCACAACAAATAATAAAGTGATTTAGAAATTGTTTGTTGACCACGAGTAATACACAGGGAAAATTAACTTCTTTTTTGAAGTCTCTTAGCTCTTCAACCCAGAAAGCTTCTGCCTCCAATCCACCCAAATTCGCTGCTTGTTTTATGCCTTGTAAGCTAGTCCCATGCTGGCTTGTGCCACACATCTTCAGAAGTGCCTCATAGCTGCAATTACCTTGATGAAAGCGGATAATTGACAAAAGACATGCTACACCACAATCGGAGTTTCCTTTTTGCTTTACAAAGGCTTTGTATTGGTCAATTTCCGAATTCATCTGATCTAAATTTAATTAGCTGGGTGGCAAATCGTATATAAATCGTATTTGATAGCATCAAATACTGTTTTCGAATATGGAGCATTATCAAAATGAGCAATTGACTGGAATTTCCCTAATTCTTTTGTTTGGCCTAAATCTATTTGTTGCCATTCAGTTTTAAAATCAATCGACTTCAATTGGTAGAATTCCTTGTTTTTACTAAATAGTAACTGGCAATGCTCGCTGTTGATTTGATATTTATCCTGAGCTTTAAAATTACTAATTACACTAACGGTTGTGTTTTTTTTACTTTTTACGAGATGAATATCAATGCTTTCAAAGGCTAAATCACGTTTATTGATTTTCAGCGTTCCAAAGTAGAAAAACCTCTTAGCGTCTTCAGTTTCAAGATCTTCTATGTTTTTCAAATTAAGAATTTGTTTTTGTGATTGGAATACGGGATTCTTTGGATAGAAAATTAGTTCAACAAATTCATCATTCTCCGTAATGGCTTTGAATTGATAACCTTTTGATTTGATAACAGATTTAACTTCATTCAATTCAAGTTTATCTAGGAAATTCATAGGGTATAGCGTAAGATTCTCTTTTTTCGATTCCCGCTTATTCTGGGTATACTTATTTTGCTTAGCTAGCATGATATAATTCAAATTTTGGTAATCGTTAAAGTTTACTAAAATATGTCCTCTTAACTCAAACTGGGATTTCTCATTTCTGGTTAAAACAGAGAAGCCTGTAAATTCTTGAGAGAAATCATGTGATGTTATCCGTAGGAAATTGGTGTAACAATCTTTCACTAATTTCGAATATCCGATTCTTTTCCCTTTTACTATGACTTCTGGTAAACTATCCGTTCGAATAGGATTGGCTTGAATCGTACTCACTTGCCAAAGGCATAAAATAAGAGTGCAGAATATAATACGTGGGTTCTTTTTCATCATGTGGTAAATAATGCCCCTTCTCATTTTTTAATAAGAGAAGGGGCGGTGAAATTTAATTAGCATTTATTCAAACCACCAATGCCATTTATCGCCCTTGCGACTAGCAGTATGGTCTAAGATTTCCCATCCAAAAATCTTCACAGTAAAGTCCCATCCACCGAATAGGTGAGCACATTCTTTTTCATTCAACTTTTTCATATTTATTAGTAGTTAGTATTGGCTTACAAAATGGTAAGTTATTCCAAATGTAAAAGGATACAATGAACTAATCGTTCAGTGCTTTATTTTGCAAATATGATTAACAACTTGATTTCCTAAACCCCATTTCAATCCTGCCTTCGTACAAGTATACATAACTTCTAATTTTAGCATCATAAGCTATAGGGAAATGCAAGTCTTTAACTAATTCTTCTCTTAATTTGTACCAAGCTCTTTCCGTTATATGAAGTTTCTTGGCTAGTTCTTTTGGTGGCCCAGTAGCTTTTATTGAAATTAAATGATCTAAGTAATTTAAACGTTGTTGTATTTTCCAGAGCATTTTGAGCGTAGTTTTAGTGGTTATTCTTTTTAAAGTAAGGTTCGAAATAATTGAAACATCACACGTATATTTCAGTAAGTATAGCTAACTTCGAGTTCGAATTTAAACCCTATTTTTATAAGTAAACTGATAAAATGAGGATCGGGAATCCGAACTAAAAATCAACCATTTACTTTCCAAGATTTACTATTCACCATTTAAAATTTAAAAATATGTCATTTACATTAGCACCCTTGCCTTATGCAAACAATGCGCTAGAACCGCATTTCGATGCATTAACCATGGAAATTCACCATGATCGTCACCACAATGCCTATGTGACGAATTTGAACGCAGCTGTGGCTGGAACGGAATTAGAAGGAAAGTCTTTGGAAGAATTGTTTACAACGATTTCAACATTATCACCTGCTGTTCGTAATAATGGTGGTGGTCACTTTAACCATGACTTGTTTTGGAATATCTTATCGCCAAACGGTGGAGGAGCTCCTGTAGGAACGTTAGCAAAAGCAATCGATTCGAAATTCGGGTCATTTGATGCATTCAAAGAAGAGTTTAAGAAAGCAGGTTTAACGCGTTTCGGTTCAGGCTGGGCGTGGTTAGTTGCTCAAAAAGATGGCTCTGTAGCCGTTTCTTCGACGCCTAATCAAGATAATCCATTGATGGATGTTGCGGATGTAAAAGGTTTTCCAGTGATCGGATTAGATGTTTGGGAACATGCGTATTACTTGAAATTCCAAAATAAGCGCCCGGATTACATCGATGCATTCTGGAGTGTAATTGATTGGAACAAGGCAGAGGCGCGTTACGCAGCAGCTCAGAAATAATTTATTGCGGGGGATTTGAAAAAATCTCCCGCTTTTTTTGTTCTAAGGTTTGCATTATTGCAAGCTTTCCGTATTTTTGCAGTCCTAAATGGCGGTTGTAGCTCAGTTGGTTAGAGTAGGCGTTTGTGGTGCGCTTGGTCGTGGGTTCGAGTCCCATCATCCGCCCGTTTCATTTGAAAAGTCCTGGTATAATGCCAGGACTTTTTTTTATTTTTGGGCATGAATGAATCCAAGCAGCGCGTTATTGCGTACATCGATGGCTCTAATTTATATTTTGGGATGGTTGATGCCGGCCTGAAGTATTGTAAATGGTTGGATGTTAAAAAGCTGATGGAAAGTTTTCTAGATTCCGGCCAAGCCTTGGTTGCCGTAAAATTCTTTACATCTCGTTTAACGCATGATGAGGCAAAAGAAGCACGTCAAGCGACTTATTTGGATGCACTTGAATTAGCTGGGGTTGATTTGATCTTTGGGTCTTACCATAGTAAAACCATTGAATGTTATCAATGTAATCACAAATGGGTTTCGCCTACGGAAAAAATGACAGATGTCAATTTGGCGACGCATCTACTCATGGATGCGCATTTAGATGCTTATGATGTCGCATTCGTTGTTTCGGGTGATACGGATTTTACACCCTGTGTCGAAGCTGTCAATGAAAGTTTTGATGCTAAATCTGTCGTCATGTTATTTCCTCCGCTCCGCGAAAACGAAACATTAGAAGAGGAAGCGCGTTCAAGTCAATTGATTACCAAAGAAAAATTAATTGAATGTCAATTTCCCATGAAAATTCAAGGGAAAGAGGGCATCGAGCTACATAAACCTACGGGTTGGTAAATAAATCAAGTTATGAATCCACAATTTTTAAAACGTTTTTTGATTGTCGTATATGCTGCAGGATTATTTGGTATGCATATCCCTGAAACGGCTCAACTATTTACCTCTTTGGTGCCCTTGACACTTTGGTTTACGGCCTTTATTTGTGTGATTTATTACCCAAATCCCAATAAAAACGCCTATATCATGTTACTTGCCTTGGTATTTTCCGGGTGGATGCTGGAAGTTGTGGGCGTGAAAACGGGACAAATATTTGGTTCGTATGCTTACGGAAAGACGCTTGGATTTCAAGCTTTGCGTGTCCCGATTACCATCGGGCTAAATTGGGTTATTTTAGTCATCGCAACCAATGCCGTCGTCGCAGAATGGAATATAGAAGGGCGCATAGGCCAAGCAGCTTTAGGGGCAGGATTGATGACAGCCTTGGATTTATTGATTGAGCCTGTTGCTATGCATTATGATTTCTGGCAATGGTCGGGGAATGCAGTCCCAGCGCAGAATTTTGGGGCCTGGTGGTTAGCCAGTTTCTTTTTTCACTGGGTGTACAACACGGCAGGTTTATCTACGAAATCGAGTTTATTTCGACTCATCGCTGTCTTGCAATTTTGTTTCTTTTTGGGACATTGGATATTATTGCAAATCTTTTCTTAAACATTTTACGATTAGATTCGTTAGCCTAGTATACAGATTCGTGGAATGGCCATATATTCAATCAAAGATTTAGAGAATTTAAGCGGAATCAAAGCGCATACTTTGCGTATTTGGGAACAACGCTATGGCATTTTGACACCTAGTCGGACGGAAACGAATATCCGAACCTACTCCGACGAGGAGTTAAAGCGTGTACTCAATATTGCTTTGCTTCAAGATAAAGGCGGATTCAAGATATCAGCTATTGCGAATATGTCGGAGGCCGAAATGGCATCCCATATTTTACACCTATCCGAAAGTCAATTCGATTTTCCCGAACAAATTCAAGCGTTGACCTTGGCTATGTTGGATTTGGATGAAGCCAAATTTCAATTGTTGACCCAAAATATGATTCATGCACATGGTTTCGAGAGTTACATGTTGCATGTTATTTATCCTTTTATGCGCCGATTAGGCAGTTTGTGGTTATCGGGCTCCGTTGGTCCCGCGCAGGAACATTTCATCAGTCATTTGATTCGTCAAAAACTGATTGCCAACATTGATGCGCAAGATTTAAGTTTAAAGCCAGATTCGAAGAAATTCCTTTTGTATTTACCGGAAGGTGAATTGCATGAAAT
>JBDLUL010000179.1:0-2853 GCA_039805345.1 Bacteroidota bacterium
ACATCAGGCTCTAATCGAAATTTGGCTTCTTTAATGATTTTCAATTCAGGATAATACCTACTTTCTGTAAGGCTAACCTCCTCTGCCTCCTCTGCCTCCTCCTTTTCCTCTGCTTTTGTTGACTTCTTCATTTTTTCCAAAAATGGGGATGCCTTCACAAAACATTCTCCGTCTTTAGACGCATTCCTGACCTTACTCAGCTTGACCTCGCTAAATGGACTTATTAGCTTTTTCGCACGAAATGAGTTATCTAAGTTTGGATCTGCCAAGGGCTGCACTCCATCCCAAACGTCACTCTTTCGCTTGATTCCGATATTCAAATTGACCGTCTTGCACATGTAAGTGCCCTGGCAATCTTGAAATATAATGACGAATGACAAGAATTTGTCCTCAGCTATTTTAATTCCCTTTTTGTTGGTAATCCGGTAGCGATACAAATGATTTGAATTTCCGAATTCTGCTTGATCGCAGGATATTATAGATAATTTAAAATCGATTTCAACAAGGACTTCCTCATTTTCAAATAAGGTCCCCGCACTTTCCCATTCACCTGAAATGGGTACGCTTATCATTTCTTGTGCTTTTGAATCAATGGAATAACAAAGCAAAAGAATCATGCCCAAAAAAATGCATCGAAAAGTCAACTGCAATACCGTATAAAGTAAGTTAAAGCACAAAATACAGATTTTTCCTGTGTGTTTACTACATCAAAGCTCACCATGACGTAACAATTTATTTAACGGTAGTGATGCCTTCATCTGCATGCCCTAAGCGCCTATTTCAAGCGATATAAAAGCAATACGAGAAGTATTGTCACAAAAAAAGGGGAGAGCTTCTGCCCTCCCCTTTGATTCATTGGAAACCTACTTATTTCTTTTCAGCCGCAGCTCTAGCCGCTAATTCTTCCATGATTAATTTCGTGTCATACAAGTGGATATCACGAATGATCTTGTCTCCTTGCCAAAGCATCGCGCGATGCAACGGAATCAAAATATCCTTTCCTGTAAAAGCACCTTTGGCTAACATCACAGCCCAAATACTTGTCCAAGTTTCCCCGTTATTCAACTTTAACGTAGATACGCGAACACGGTCAAAATGTACATCTTTCCAATTCTTATACTGACCTTTGAAATCCGCAAGAAATGCCTTTTTATCTGTGATATCTGCCGTAGTGTCACTTGGATAATAAACACGAATATTATCTCCGTATACGTCGGCTGAATAAGTTGTATCCTGCGCCGCATACGCATCCATTTGTTTGCGAATTGCTTGACTTTTCTCATCCAAACTTGTTATAGTTCCACCGAGTGAGTCGGCACTAGCTTCTGCCGTTGATGCTGTTCCCTCTTGCTTTTGACCACAAGAAAATAAAGCTGTAGACACAGCCAAGATCATAATAATTTTTTTCATTGTTTTGTTTTTTTAAATGAATGGTAAATTCCGCAAAAGGAACCTTACACAAGCTATCCATTCTAATCCAAGAATTGAAGTGGAGCAGTCTCCTACTTGTTCCCAAAACGGATTTAGGAACATTTGCTTCGTACACGAACCGCCTCCGCTCCCATAATTTTGTAAGGATCCCAGTCCTTTCTGCAATAAGCTCACCTCGCATAAACCTTACCTTGCGACACCATGCTAACAATCAAAAAAGAAGGTGTCCTCCTCGATAAAACCACCCTGGGTTTCGAAAATGTAGGTGTACTCAACCCCGCCGTCATCCAAAACAAAGGCATCATGCATTTGCTTTACCGGGCCGTACGCGAAGGTAATTTTTCCACCATCGGTTATGCCCGACTGGACAGCCCAACAAGCCTCGCATCCCGCTCCGACGTCCCGCTGCTTTTCCCCCAATTTGAATACGAATCGCATGGCCTCGAAGATCCCCGCATCTGCGTCATCGAAAACACCTATTACCTCACATACACCGCCTACAACGGTGTCTCGGCCTTAGGTGCTTTAGCGACGTCTGCCGACCTCATCACATTCAAAAAATGGGGCATCATTGTCCCCCAAATTACCTTCGACGCCTTCCGTAAACTCGCCGAAACACAAGGAAAAATCAACGAAAAATACATCCGATACAACAATCCATTTACCCAGTCGAGGCAAGCCAACGAACAAGCCATCCTTTGGGATAAAAATGTCATTTTCTTCCCACGAAAAATCAACGGAAAACTGTATTTCATCCACCGCGTCCGACCGGATATTCAACTCGTCATCGTCAACGATATCAGTGAATTAACGGTTGAGTTTTGGCAACATTACTTTTTGCATCTCGCCGACTGGATCATGATGACCGCCAAATACCCCCACGAAGGCAGTTACATCGGTGGGGGTTGCCCTCCCATCGAAACCACCGCCGGTTGGCTGCTCATCTACCACGCCGTTCAAGATACCGTAAACGGATATGTCTATACGGCATGTGCCGCTTTATTTGACATTGAAAATCCGCTGATTGAACTTGGCCGATTACCCCTCCCCCTCTTTTCGCCCGATGAGCCTTACGAAAAAGAAGGCTACGTGAACAATGTTTGTTTTCCTACCGGGACAATTCTTCAAGAAGATACCCTTTTCATTTATTATGGCGCTGCCGACGAACGTATTGCTTGCGCCTCGCTAAGCCTAAGTTCCTTATTGGCTGAATTCAATAAACCCCAATCCTATGGCCTTACCTGAACTATTGGTCCTAACGACCTATCCACCCCGCGAATGCGGAATTGCTACCTACACACATGACCTCATCGAGGCCATCCATGCGAAGTATGCCCCCAATTTTACCATCAAAATTTGCGCCTTAGAAAACACACATGATACCTATAAATACCCCATCAAACCGGCATTTCGTTTATTAAC
>JBDLUL010000180.1:0-4623 GCA_039805345.1 Bacteroidota bacterium
CCCATCCGCTGGGACGTCGCTGAACGGACTCAGCTAACAGCACCTTATACGCTGAATCCCCAGTTTTTAGCACGGATAAAATCGGTTGTAGATTTGGCGATTAGTAAGCATTTGTATGTCATCATCAACATGCATCATCACGAGGAATTATTCACCAATCCTGCTGCCGCGAAAGCGCGTTTCATCAGCCAATGGCAACAAATTGCCAGCTATTTCAAAGGCTACGATAACCACCTCTATTTCGAGGTATTAAACGAACCACACGATGCGCTGACTCCCCCATTATGGAACGCCTACTTTGCGGAGGCCTTGGCCGAAATCCGAAAAACAAACCCTTATCGCAAGGTACTTTTAGGCACCGCGTCATACGGTGGAACAGATGGCGTTCGCGACTTAAACCCTCCGAATGACCCAAACCTGATTTTGAGTGTCCACTACTACAGCCCCTTTAATTTTACCCACCAAGGCGCCGATTGGGCGGGAAATAAGGACAAATTCATTGGAACGAAATGGGAAGATTTATCTTGGGAGCGGAATCAAATCATGGCAGATTTTGACTATGCCATCCAATGGGCCAAACAGAAAAACATGCCACTGCATGTCGGAGAATTTGGGAGTTATGAATTAGCCGACATGGATTCTCGGTCCCGGTGGACAACTTTTATTGCCCGCTGGTTGGAAGCCCAAGGTGCCAGCTGGGCCTATTGGGAATATTCCGCAGGTTTTGGAATCTATAATCCATTAACAAATACGTATAAAACACCGTTAGTTGATGCTTTATTGAAAAACCCAATGCCAGCTGCGAAGGTGTTGCCTACGAAAAATTTGTTTTCATTAAATGGCCAAGCGGGTTGGAATGTCAATTTAAATTCAGGGGCTAGCGCAAATCTGGCCAGCGTTCCTCCGGGTTTGCAAGTTAACATGAGTAAAGTGACAGGTACTGCCTGGCACATTCAATTAACGCGATCCGGATTCCCGCTTTCCTACAAAAAGCGCTACCTCGTGAAGATCAAAGCGCAGGCAGATAAATCCATTTCGATTACATCGTACATGGGACGTTCATCTAGCCCTTACAACGCCTACAGTTCGTATACCAGCATGTCACTTGAGCCAAGCGAAAAAGAGTTCGTTTTTGTCTTCTCGATGAGCGAACCTTATGATGCAAATGCCCGATTGGTCTTCGATATGGGTAATGCTTTGGGAACGGTCCAAATCAATTCCATTCAAGTCGATGAGGTGATTGAAGAGGTGCCACTGGGAATGGAAGAGCCCAAATATATAAATACGGTTTTCCCAAATCCTTTTCGGGATGTTTTGCAAATCAAGGGTTCAGGTGAAAGACTTTTGCGTTTGATTGATTTAAGGGGGAAAATCATTTTTCAGCAAGCCATACAGGGCAATCAAACCTTGGACGTTAGTCAGGTACCCGCGGGCTCATACTTATTGCAACTTAAGCCAACGTTTTCATCCGCAGAAACACACTTACTCATCAAAGAATAAATAGCCGACTCAAAAGTAAAGCAATATTTGCTTGATTTTCAGTAGGTTTGGAAAACAAAAAGCTTTTTGCTTCGAACCTATTGATTTTCTATGAAACAATTACAATCACTCGATTACGCGGTCTTTCTTCTTTATTTCATCTCCGTTACGAGTTATGGCTATTGGGTTTATCAAAAGAAAAAGAAAGCCGAAATCTCCACCAAAGACTTTTTCCTCGCAGAGGGTTCCTTAACCTGGTGGGCCATTGGAGCTTCGTTGCTGGCGTCTAACATTTCCGCCGAACATTTTATAGGCATGTCGGGCTCCGGTTTCGCCATTGGATTAGCGATCTCGTCCTATGAATGGATGTCGGCCGCTGCCCTCGTCATCGTCGCCGTTTTCTTCATCCCCATCTTTCTTAAGAATAAGATTTACACAATGCCTCAATTTTTGTCGCAGCGGTACAACAATACCGTGGCAACGATTATGGCGGTTTTTTGGCTGTTGTTGTATGTATTTGTCAACTTGACTTCGATCCTCTATTTGGGTGCCTTGGCGATTGAAAGCATTACCTCCATTCCCTTTTTATATGCGATGGTGGGCTTAGCGGTTTTTGCCATTTTCATCACCTTGGGGGGAATGAAAGTGATCGGGTACACGGACTTTATCCAAGTGATTGTATTAATCTTAGGTGGATTGGTGGTGACTTATTTAGCGCTCGATATGGTTTCCGATCGCTTTCATAGCGGAGGTGTTTTGGGCGGATTGTTGGAGTTGCGGACACAGGCCGACGACCATTTTCACATGATTTTTTCGGAAGGCGATAAGTATTACGATGCACTTCCCGGTTTTGCTATTTTGTTTGGTGGGATGTGGATTAACAACCTGAATTATTGGGGTTGTAATCAGTACATTGTCCAACGGACTTTGGGGGCCGATTTACCCACGGCACGTTCGGGGATTTTGTTTGCGGCATTCTTGAAATTATTGATGCCGTTGATTTGTGTAATTCCTGGGATCGCGATGTATGTCTTATACCAAAACGGAGCCTTCCACCAAGAAATGTCGATTGACGGAATCATGAAGCCCGACCACTCGTATCCAACGCTGATGAACCTTTTGCCAGCCGGATTAAAAGGCCTTTCTTTTGCGGCATTAACGGCCGCGATTGTGGCATCCTTAGCCGGGAAAAGCAATAGCATCTCGACCATTTTCAGCTTGGATATTTATAAAAAATCCTTGAATCCGAATGCCTCCGAAGCCCAAACGGTATGGGTCGGGCGCATCGCGATTTGGGTTTCTTTCGGAATCGCGTTGCTAATCGCACCGCAGTTGCGCCAGCTGGAACAAGCCTATCAATTCATACAAGAATATTCCAACTACCTAACACCCGGCGCGTTTGCCTTATTCTCATTGGGATTATTTTGGAAACGCACAACTTCTACCGCCGCAATTGTTGCTGCAGTAGCCTCCATTCCGCTCGTGGTATTGTTCAAGAATTTGCATACATTTATCGGCGGAAATCCGATTCCATTTTTGAATGTAACCACTTGGGTATATTTTATTTTGGTGGCCTTGATGGTCTTGATTTCCTTGGCTGATCGTTCTAGCATCGATAATCCGAAAGGGCTAGCCGTGGAACGCGCCGACTTCAAAGTCAGTAGCCAATTTGCCATTATTTCGATTTTAATTATGGGCATAGTAGCAGCCCTTTATACCGTATTTTATTAATTTGAATCATGGAAACGACAACAAAAGAAAAAGCCGAATTTCGTAATTACGATCAAGGAGATATTACGGCTGCCGTCAAAGAGCATTACCGTAAAATGCGTTCTCGTCAGACCTACGAGTATGTTTTGCGCATGAAGAAAAAGTATTTGACCTTCGATCACCCCATGGATTTATGGGAAATGATGGAGCGTTTGAATGTTTTAGTGGACGTTTCTGACCCGGATTTGAATCTCCCTAATATCATTCACTTATTGCAATCAGCAGAAGGTTTGCGCGCAGAAGGCCGTCCGGATTGGATGCAATTGGTGGGTTTAATTCACGATTTGGGCAAGGCCATGTACTTGTTCGGTTCTGATGAAGACGGCACCTCACAAGCGGAGCAATGGGGCTTAGTGGGCGATGTATTTGTGGTAGGCGCGAAGCTGCCGGATTCATGCGTATATCCAGAATTTAATGCCTTGAATCCTGATATGCAAGATCCGCGTTACAATACCGATTTAGGCGTTTATGAGGCGGGTTGTGGGTTGGATAATTTACATTTGGCTTGGGGACACGATGAGTATTTATACCAAGTTTTGTCGAATCATGCCGACAATAAAATTCCCGAAGCAGGCATGGCGATGATTCGTTATCACTCGTTCTATCCATGGCATTCTGGGGGTAGCTACCGTCAGTTTATGACGGCGAAAGACGAAAAATATCTGGAATGGATTCATGATTTTAATAAATACGATTTGTATACCAAATCACCCGTCGTACCCGTATACGAAGAATTGAAATCCTACTACATGCCGATTGCCGAGAAGTATTTAGGTAAGGGGCCAATCAACTGGTAATATGAAAAGATCATTTAATAAATACCTCTACGTCGGCTTTGTCCTATTGGGTCTGTACGAATTATTCGCAAAACACGATGCTTTAGAAGCTGCAACTCGGTTTGGAATCGCCTTGGCTTTCGATCCATTTGATACGGATCAGCCTTGGAAGGAACGGCCAACCTGGCAAAAAGGAGTTTTGATTTTTCACTTAGCGGTGGTTGCCGGTTTGTTTGGGTATGAGGTAGGTAGCTCGGATGATTTAATTCAAGGCATCAAAGACGGCTGGAACGGAAAATAACACAGATGTATATATCACTCACGGGTTTAAAGCCCAAAGGATTCCTCGCCTATATTCGGTTTTGGCTGTTGGCCATTCCGGCATTCCGTCAGGCCCAGACAGCAGAGGGAAATCTGCATTGTGATGTAAAAAAAGTGCATGAATATCAGTGCACGATTACTGCTTGGGAAAGCCGCGAACTCATGCTGAATTATTTGCGAAGTGGCGCACATCTCAAGGCCATGAAAGCTTTTCATAAAATTGCGACAGGGCCCACCTATGGGTATGAGTCGGAGGTCATCCCAACATGGGAGGAGG
>JBDLUL010000181.1:0-8596 GCA_039805345.1 Bacteroidota bacterium
CTATCGAATTTTGGAATCGCACGTTTGAGTTTCATAGTTACATCCATCGAATACCAATGGCTAGATTGATCACAGCCATCTATGCCATGTTTGAAACGAATTTTGATTTCAAGTCATTAACTATATGGTCGAATCTGCTAACCATTACCGTAATTTACCCTTTAGCCAAATTGATACAACGAAATCAAGTCAACCCGTGGCACATGATTGGACTGGTAGGTTTACTTTATGCTCCCAACGGCAACTTGGATAACTTCGCATTAATCGGCGTTTTACAACATACTACATCACTCGTATACCTCATATGGATTTCATTTTGGTTAAGCGAGCCTAAGAGTCGAGCGTGGGGCATTTGGCTTTCCTTGTTATACCCCATGTTCAGCACAGAGGGACTCGCTTTTATTCCCATCATTCTACTACTTTTAATTTACCTACGGGATTCGCGCGTTTGGTTATATAGCCTTGCAGGCGCTGTTGTCTTTTATCTATATTTCCTTGGATATGCGTCCCCAGCAACGATTCCTTCTTCGGGATCACTTGTAGAGAAATTGGTTTTTACGGTCAAAGGGACAATCGTTTTTATCGGAGGTGCTGTCAAAAAAGAGCTTACGATCAGCATGATCGTCGGGGCATTTTTTTTGTTAAACAGCTTATTTGTCCTGTGGAAATACCATCAGACAAAAAACCATTCACTCTTGTTTTCGGGCCTAATTCTCCTGCAATTGATGGCCGTAGGAGCCATGATTACCTTAGGGCGCGGCAATGCACAGGCAGGCGATTTGGGCGCCTTGTTTTCAGAACGGTTTTCGAGTTATGGCGTTGTTTTTATTTTAATTACCTATTTCGCGATGCTTCAACCGAACCTATATCAACTGTCGTTTAATCGGCTATGGTTACTGATACCTGCCTTGGTTTGGGTGGGACTTTCAACGATTCAGGCAGAACCTAAGTTGGAAAATTTACACACACGCTTAGTCGCTGATGCGAGCAATGCATATTACTTTAATACGAATACGGTATATCGATTCGAAGAACGTGAAACCAAGTTGCTGAAGAAATCAGGGCATTATACCTTCCCTGCTGAAATGATAACCTTGGCTTCGGTTAAGGGAATTCCGCAAACGATGCAGTTAAGGCTTTTGCCGGCATACGAAGAAGAAATTAATGAATATGGACTTTCAACTTCAGGGATCCTTTTAGCAGAACAAGCCAGAAAGCCCTACCTATTTTTACCCATTAATTCGTTGAGCCAAAGCATTAAAATAAAAAAAGACATCCCCTTTGATCAGAAGATGTCTCGATTTGTATGGATTCCTACGAATGAATTAGCCGATTAACTCTTTTAAATCTTCATCGTGAATCATCTTACGTGCGTCAGCCATGAGCAAGAAACGCGTATAAATCTTATCTAATTCCGGTTTTTCAAAATCAAATCCTAACAAGCTCAAGCGGTGACGTAATGCAGCACGACCCGAGCGAGAAGTTAAAACAATCGCAGATGAAGGTACCCCTACATCTTCGGGATTCATGATTTCATAATTTTGAGCATGTTTCAAGAAACCGTCTTGGTGAATTCCAGATGAGTGAGCAAATGCATTTGCCCCTACAATGGCCTTATTAGCCTGAACAGGCATTCCCATCATATTGGAAACCAAACAACTAGTAGGATATAAATATTGAGGATTAATACCTGTCGAATAACCTAAATCCTTATGTACATTTAAAATCATGGCTACTTCTTCCAAAGAAGTATTACCCGCGCGCTCTCCAATTCCATTCATTGTTACCTCTACCTGGCGTGCTCCTGCTTGAATACCAGCAATCGTATTTGCGGTGGCCAATCCTAAATCATTGTGATTGTGCATCGAAATAGTCGCCTGGTGTATATTATCAACATGTTCGAATAAATAAGTAATGCGATCGTACATTTGATTCGGCAATAAATATCCGGTGGTATCCGGTAAGTTGACAACCGTCGCACCCGCTTTGATGACTTCCGAAGTCAATTTTGCTAGGAAGGGTAAATCTGCACGACCCGCATCCTCAGCAAAGAATTCAACATCTTCAACGAATGATTTGGCATATTTGACTGCCCAAACACCACGCTCAATAATCTCTTCGCGCGTCGAATTGAACTTGTGTTTAATGTGTACATCAGAAGCTCCGATTCCCGTGTGAATACGCGGATGACGTGCAGGTTTTAATGCCTCAACAGCGGCGTCAATATCTTCTTTTTTCGCACGCGTCAGCGCACAAACCGTTGGTTCTTTAATAGCTTCGGCAATCGCTTTCACTGATGCAAAATCGCCAGGAGATGAAATAGGAAAACCTGCCTCAATAATATCTACACCCAACTTCTCGAGTTCCAAGGCAACTTCAACTTTCTCCTCGCGGTTTAATTGACAGCCGGGAACCTGTTCCCCATCACGTAACGTAGTATCAAAGATTTGAATGCGGTTGCTCATATTGTTTTGTCTGCTAAATCGAAAACAAAACTAACTTTATTTATAGTACGAAGCAAAAAATCAAGAATAAATAGGACTTCGAATTTAGACTAAAAAACTGAAAACAATTGAATAATCAATCAAAATAAAATTATTAATCTAAATATTAATTAAAATTAAGTTTAAAAATCTTTATAGGCGAAAAACAAAAGTGTTTTATTTTTCTTCAAATAATCAAGATTTTGCTATTTGACTAATTTCAGGAAAACGTTTTGTGTCAAAATTACCACCAGAAATTACGCAAACCACGGTTTTTCCTTCAATTTCTGGGCGCAATTGTTCTAGTGCGGCTACGGACAAAGCACCTGCGGGCTCAACAATCATGCCGTAAAACTGATACAAATCGAGCATTGTTTGGCAAAGCACATTTTTCTCTACAACGAGCATCCGATCCAATGTTTGCTCACAAATATCGAAGGTCTTGTCCCCCACCCGCTTGACCGATGCGCCATCGACAAATGAATCGATGGAATCCAATGTGACAACTTGATGTGCAGTTATACTTTCCAACATGGACGGGGCAAGTGCAGGTTCGACACCTATTAATTTTGTTTGTGGTGAAAGGGCCGACAAAACCAATCCGGCTCCTGCGGCTAAACCTCCCCCACCAATCGCTACAACAAGAAAATCGAGCGAGTCAGGCAATTGATCCACAATTTCCAAGGCCACCGTCGCCTGACCTGCAATGATATCATAATCATCAAATGGAGGGATGAAAATCGACTGATTTTGCTGACAAAATAGTTGGGCCGCGGCAAATGCTTCGTCATAAGTATTCCCAACTAACTTAATTCGGACTTTCTCTTTTCCGTGAAAACGAACAGCTTCTACCTTTTGCAGAGGCGTGGTTTTCGGCATAAAAATATATGCTTGAATGCCCAGCAAGGCACAGGATAGTGCTACACCTTGCGCATGGTTACCCGCGGAAGCAGCAACAACTCCTTGTGCGCGCAGTTCCACAGCAATATTGGAAATTTTATGATAGGCTCCACGAATCTTATAAGAACGAACCCCTTGGAGGTCCTCCCGCTTTAAAAATATCTTAGCACCAAAGCTTTCGGACAATCGGGGAGCATACAACAAAGGAGTTTTCAGAACAATGTCCTGAATTTGTTGTGCAGCTTGTTTGATTTGATGAAGGCTTGGAACGTCTGTTAATTTATTGAATTCCATGCCCTACAAATGTACAAAAAACTACTAGGTGGGCAATAAAAAAGTCGCCCGAGGAAACCCAGGCGACTTAACTTATAAACAGCTAAAATTAGTTGTTTTCAGGACGTAAGCTACGTACAGCAGCTCCCGCTCTCCACATTTCTGAATCGCGCATTTCTTGCAATTCAGCTTCTAATTTCACACGGTAATCCGGTTGTGAGTTCAAATCAATTGAACGTGCCGCCTCCGCTTGTGTCTTAACTGAGTTATATAATTTCTCGAATACTGGCTTCGAAGCATCACGGAAAGGCTTCCACCAATCCAACGCACCACGTTGAGCCGTAGTAGAGCAGTTGGCATACATCCAATCCATTCCATTCTCAGCTACCAATGGCATCAATGATTGTGTTAATTCTTCAACTGTTTCGTTGAAAGCCTCAGAAGGTGAGTGACCATTTTCACGCAAAACTTCGTATTGTGCAGCGAAGATACCTTGGATAGCACCCATCAAAGTACCACGCTCACCTGTTAAGTCAGATGTTACCTCTTTGTAGAAATCCGTTTCGAATAAATATCCAGAACCTACACCGATCGCCATTGCGATACATTTCTCACGTGCTTTTCCTGTCGCATCTTGGTAAACCGCGAAAGAAGAGTTCAAGCCTTTTCCTGCTACGAATAAACGACGCAATGAAGTACCTGATCCTTTTGGAGCAGCTAAGAATACATCCACATCAGCTGGCGGAACGATTCCCGTTTTCTCTTTGTATGTGATTCCAAATCCGTGTGAGAAATAAAGAGACTTACCTGCTGTCAAATATTTCTTAACTGTTGGCCATAATTCGATTTGAGCAGCGTCAGAAAGTAAGTAACAAATGATTGTTCCTTTTTCCAAAGCTTCTTCGATTTCAAATAAAGTTACACCTGGAACCCAACCGTCAGCAACAGCTTTGTCATAGGTTTTACCTTTACGTTGACCTACGATAACATTCAGACCATTGTCTTTCATGTTTAGCGCTTGCCCTGGACCTTGCACGCCGTAACCAATTACTGCGATTGTTTGATCAGCTAATACTTGTCTAGCTTTCTCTAAAGGAAACTCTTCTCTTGTTACGATGTCTTCAACAACTCCACCGAAATTAATCTTTGCCATTTTTTTGTTTTTTAATTTATATACTATTTCGCTTATACTATTTCCCAATTACCCTCGGGAAGAAATTCTACCAAACCTTTTTCCGTTTTACCTACGGCAATCCGACCCGATTTGATGTACTCTAAAATTTCCCACTTTTTCAAGTAGTTATAAAATTCACCTAATTCCTCTTCGGTTCCATTTTTCTCTACGACCACATATTCCAATCCCCAATGAACCACTTTTGCATTCCAATCTAGATTGATCGTCTTCACGTCAATCGGCTCGCCTCCTAACGGAGTCGCTAATTTAAATAAAGCTACCTCATTGTAGATGATTTCATCATCCAAATAGCCATACACCGCTAATACGTCTGTCACCTTACGGATTTGACGCACTAATTTTTCCACGACATCCCGGTTTTCACTTCGAATCACAATCGTGAAACGCGAAACACCGCGACGCTCTGTTTCCGAAACCGTCAAACTCTCAATATTCAAGCGACGACGCGTGAATATGATCGTGATCCGATTTAACAAACCGACCGTGTTCATGGTAAAAACCGAAAGTGTATAATTTATCAACATATTACTCGAGCCTTACGTTGGTTACAGTACTGCCCGCAGGCACCATCGGGAAAACATTCCCTTCTTTTTCACAAACAATTTCCAATAAATAAGGAGTCTCTGAATTCAATAACGTATCCAAAGATTCACTCAACAAATTCCGATCCGATACCGTATGTCCTGGTATTCCAAAACCTTTAGCTATCGTGATGAAATCTGGATTTTCTAATTCCACAAATGAATAACGACGGGCATGGAATAGCTCTTGCCACTGGCGAACCATCCCAAGGAAGTTATTATTCAAAATAATAATCTTAACGGGTAGTTTACTTTGTGCAATGGTTCCCAATTCCTGCAAGGTCATTTGGAAACCACCATCACCGATCACTGCTACGACTTCACGCTCGGGAACGGCTACTTTCGCGCCAAAGGCAGCAGGCAAGGCAAAACCCATGGTTCCTGCACCACCCGAAGTGACGATCGAATTTCTTTTCTTAAAACGATAGTAACGATTCGTCACCATCTGATGCTGACCTACATCCGTCACCACGACCGCCTCTCCTTTCGTTTTGTCGGACATCATCGCAATCGCCTCACCCATTTTAATCTGATCGCCTTCATGGAACACATCTTTCAAAGTGATTTTCTCATGCTCTTCTTTGAAATAATGATCAAACTCCGCGCGCCATTCCAAATGTTCCGCCGGTTTAATTAACGGAAGCAAGGCTTTCAATGCAGCTTTCGCATCGCCTACAACCGGCGCATCTGCCTTCACATTTTTATCAATTTCCGCAGGATCAATCTCAATATGAACAACCTTGGCTTGCTTCGCATACGTTGCTAAATCACCCGTAATCCGGTCATCAAAACGCATACCGATCGCAATCAATACATCACAAGAATTCGTCAGCACATTCGCGCCGTAGTTTCCATGCATACCCGGCCAGCCCACATACATGGGATGATCAGCATCCATCGCCGACATCCCTAATAGCGTTGTCGCAACAGGGATTCCGGCTTTATCCACTAAGGCATTCAATTCTTCTTCAGCTCCGGCGATTAACACACCGTGACCCGCTAAAATATACGGTTTCTTGGCTCCATTAATCAGTTTGGCTGCTGCCTCCACATGTTCTTGCTTCGGCTCCACACGTGGTTTATACGAGATAATCGTCGAGCAAGGCTTATATTCAAAAGGTACGGTCATCATCTCAGATTGAGCCGTACGCGTAATATCAATTAAAACAGGACCTGGTCGGCCTGTTTCTGCGATATAAAATGCTTTCGCAATAATTTCGGGAATCTCGTTGGGATCCATGACCTGATAATTCCATTTCGTCACAGGCATGGAAATACCAATCAAATCACATTCTTGAAATGCATCTGTACCTAATAAATTTCCTTTTACTTGGCCTACAATACATACCAAAGGTGTTGAATCCAACATCGCATCCGCAATGGGCGTAATTAAATTGGTGGCACCCGGACCCGAAGTCACCATGCAAACACCCGCTTTATTCAACATACGTGCATAACCTTGGGCAGCGTGACCTGCTCCTTGTTCATGACGCACCAAAATATGCTTCAGACGATCTTGGTAATCGTACAAAGCATCGTAGGTAGGCATAATGGCACCACCTGGATATCCAAAAATAGTTGAAACCCCTTGCGCGACCAATGACTCCATAATAGCCTGTGCTCCCGTCAAGAATTTCTTCTGTTCGGGTTGTTTTGAATCAGCGGGTTGGGTTTGGGTTTGTCCCATGGTCTTTTACTATTTTATCTTCAATCTACTTATGAATAGCTAATTTAAGCCTTCATGCGTTAGAAAAAAATTGAATTGTTGATTTTTTACAAATCTGTTACACAACCTTGGCTGGCTGAGGCAACGTTTTTAATATACTTACGCAAAACTCCGGATGTATGCGGCGAAACCTTGGGTTTCCATGCCTTCCGGCGCTCGGCTAATTCTTCATCTGATACATGCAAGATGATTTTATTATCGACCGCATCGATGGTAATTTTGTCACCATCTTTAACCAATCCGATATTTCCTCCTTCTTGTGCTTCGGGTGTTACGTGCCCGACTACAAATCCGTGCGTTCCTCCAGAGAATCGTCCGTCGGTAATCATGGCAACCGAATTACCCAAGCCTGCACCCATCAAAGCGGATGTTGGCTTCAACATTTCCGGCATCCCAGGACCTCCTTTAGGACCTTCATTGCGAATAACAACCACGTGACCGGCTTTAATTTCCCCTTTCGACAAGAACTCCATCACATCTTCCTCACGCTCACACACTTTGGCAGTTCCCTCAAACCGTTCACCTTCTTTACCTGTTATCTTTGCAACAGCTCCTTCCGTAGCTAAATTGCCATACAAGATTTGTAAGTGACCTGTAGGTTTCATCGGATTTGAAATCGGATACACAATTTTTTGCGTCTCAAAATTCAAATGCGGCGCATCGGCTAAATTCTCCGCCATGGTCTTACCCGTGACAGTCATGCAATCGCCGTGCAAGAATCCTTCTTGTAATAAATATTTCAATATGGCTGGCATTCCTCCGATCGCCAACACATCTTCCATGTAGTATTTTCCTGACGGTTTCAAATCAGCCAATAATGGCGTACGATCTGAAATCGCTTGAATATCATCCAACGTAAATTCAACGCCTGCCGAATGGGCAATCGCCAAATAATGTAAAACCGCATTGGTACTTCCACCCAAGGCCATCACCACAGTCATCGCATTTTCGAATGATTTGCGTGTCATGATGTCACGCGGGCAAATGTTTTTCTCCAACAATACCTTCATTGCTGCACCGATCGCCAAACATTCTTCTTTTTTGCCTTCGTGTGTCGCTGGATAGGTAGAGGAATTTGGCAATACCAAACCCATCGCTTCCATCGAAGACGCCATCGTATTGGCTGTATACATACCACCGCAAGCTCCTGGACCTGGGATCGAATTACGAATGACTCCTTCGTAATCCTCGTCAGAAATATTACCTGCGTATTTCTTACCTAAGGCTTCAAAAGCTGAAACGATATCTAATTTTTCTCCTTTGTAAGAACCTGAACGAATGGTTCCGCCGTAAACCAACATACCTGGACGATTCAACCTTGCCAGCGCCATCATGGCCCCTGGCATGTTTTTATCACAACCAACAACAGCAATAACGCCATCGTACCATTGTGCACCCACGACATTCTCGATCGAATCAGCGATGATATCACGAGAAG
>JBDLUL010000182.1:0-4506 GCA_039805345.1 Bacteroidota bacterium
CCGGCCACAAACCTCAACGGTAATCCACCAGGTGAATCGTTTAATTTGGCAACGAATTGGTTTGCCAATACCGTCTGGGTAAATGAAGGATTTGGCGCAGCGCATTATACGCCGTGGCTGGATTCCAATCAAGGATGGTCAGCAGGAAGTACTAATAATGGGACCGATTATTTACAATATGATTTAAAAAGTCCGCGTTGGGTTCAAGGAATCGTGACCCAAGGAAGAGCGAATGGGGCCCAATGGGTCACTAGTGCCAAAGTGGAAGTTAGTACGGACAATGTCAATTGGGCCATGGCTGCCTCCAACCTAACGTTAAATACAGATCAAACAACCAAGAAATACAATAATTTTCCGAATGTGATGTTTGCTCGTTTTGTCCGCGTTACGCCGATTGGTGTATATGGGCACGCATCCATGCGTATGGGTATTTTACTGCGTGATGATATTTTTAAATCGTGTAATGAAATCAAGACTAACTTCCCCAATGCAACAGATGGAGTTTATGTGATTGATCCAGATGGAGCCGCTGGTGCAACGGCTGCCACTTCTTGCTATTGCGATATGACAACGGATGGCGGAGGCTGGACTTTGGTATTGAATTATTTACACCTCGGAAATACAAATCCAGCATTGATTGAAAAGACAAACGCTCTGCCACTTGTAGGTTCCACAACCTTGGGAGTCGATGAATCAGCAAGTACGACTACATGGGGCCACACGACACCCGCCTATTTATCAAAATTCACATTCTCTGAATTGCGCTTTTACGGAAAAACGTCTGCGCATGGGCGTGTTATACATTTTAGAACCAACAACGCTAATACCATCAGTTATTTCAAAACAGGATCAGGTAACATGAGTGGAGTTGCAACGAGTTATACGTCATTAACCGGACATACAGCTTATCTACCCGGTAGTACGGCAAATTATATCGTCGATCAAGGGAATATTGCCATGACCAATTTTCCTATGTATTTAAACGGTACCTACCATTGGGGTATACGTGGAAGCGCTTATCGCTGGGAAGTAGATGATTTTCCAAATAATTCAGTTTACAGTACCTTTCATCAAATTTGGATTAGATAACATGAAAAAGATTATTCTCTTCTTATTGATTTCTTTTGGTGCATTGGCTCAAACGGGTATTGGTACCACTACACCTAATGCATCTGCGAAGCTGGAGGTTTATGCCATCGACAAAGGTTTCTTACCTCCACGCGTGGCCTTAACAGCTACAAATGCTACTAGTCCCATTACAAGTCCAGCGATTGGCTTGTTGGTTTACAATACAGCCACTGCAGGTACTTCGCCCAATAACGTTACACCCGGTTTTTATTATTACAATGGTTCTTCATGGGTAAAACTAATAGGCTCTACGGATAATGCAGCGAATGTAACCGGCACGGTGACTATTGCCAACGGAGGTACTGGAACAACTACAGGTTCTATTACTGGCACGGCAGCACTAACTTTTGCTGCAGGAGGAAGCAATCAAAATATCACGTTAAGTCCGAGTGGATCAGGTTATACGATTTTGAATAACAATGTGGGTATAGGAACAACAAGCCCTATTGATCGCCTGGATGTGCGAAGTGCCATGAGTGTAAATGAAATCAAATTTAGAGGTACAGATGGTGGCGATGATTCGGATCCGTACCGATTAAGAAAATTCAAAATCGGAGATTTAAATGAATTGCAGCTTCATTTGAACGATGATTATAACGAACGTTTTACTATTTATGGTAATTCCTGTTTGTACGGTGGATGTGCGGAATACAGTCCTACCTTGTATCACTATTTTCGTGCAGACGGAGACGTGTATCATGCAGGCAAAGTAGGCATTGGTACCACTTCTCCCGCCGTACCTTTGCACGTATCAACATCCGTATCTCAATACGTCAATGTTTATGGATATTTAAACCAGAATACAGCACAAGGTGCTTACACAGCTAATACAAATGTTTCCTACTCTATTCAAACCGATGGAAGAATTCGTGCTCCTGAATTCAATGCTATTTCAGATGTTCGAATTAAAAAAGGAATAACTCAACTGAATTCAAGAACCCAATTATCCGAACTAAATAGATTACGAGTGGTCAATTATGCTTACATTGATCAACTGGCCAATGGATTCAAGAATAAAACAGGTTTTATTGCACAAGAAGTAGAAAACATCAATCCACAATTTGTCAATCAATCGGCTGAATATATTCCTTCCGTTTTTGCTTTGGCAAAATCGGTATTGATGGAAAATGAAGTAGTGAAAATTACAACCGAAAAACCACATGGTTTTGCCAAAGGTGATGAAGTTAAATTTTTTGCCGAAGGGAAAAAAGAGGTGATTAAAACGATTGAGTCAGTAGGTGACTCCCAAAATTTCATCATCAAGGGATGGACTAATCC
Source organism: Bacteroidota bacterium (assembly GCA_039805345.1). Taxonomy (GTDB): domain Bacteria; phylum Bacteroidota; class Bacteroidia; order Cytophagales; family Spirosomataceae; genus Aquirufa. The sequence goes on from JBDLUL010000182.1 coordinate 2,407, forward strand.
TACTAACAATCTCTTCATCTATGGAAAGAAGGTAAGTGATTTTCGTGCAATCGATTTTGATCAGATTACTGCCTTGAGTGTGGCAGCTATTCAAGAGTTATGCAAACAAGTGAATCAACTGAAGCTTGAAAACGAAAAACTGAATAAAAAAACAAAAGCGAAGCAGGCTGAATTGGAGAAGCGTTTAAGCGCATTAGAATCAAAAATTAAATGAAAAAAATAGTAATCCTTTTCTTGATTATCACTTTTTATGCGAAAGCTCAAACGGGCATAGGAACGAGCTCTCCTGACGCATCAGCCAAGTTGGATGTCAGTTCCAGTAACAAAGGCTTTCTGCCTCCCCGCGTCACTTTGACTTCAGGCACCGACAATTCCACCATCCCTAACCCTGCGACGGGTTTATTGGTTTACAATACAGGTAACAACCCCAATTTAGTCGCAGGTTATTACTATTGGAATGGTAGCAGTTGGGCCACCATTGCAACCGCAACAGGTTCAGGCGTTAGCGCATCTTATGCCCGGGGATCTCGAACCTCGGGACAAACAACAGGGTTATCAACCAATGGTTTAGTGGTATTTACCCAAGTAGATCAATCGGTTGGCCAAGATATTTCACTCAATACGACGACGGGCCAAATTACTCTAGCAGCTGGTCGCACCTATCGTTTGCAAGCACAAGTCCCCAATTTTCAAAGTTCAAATTCGGATGCGCGTCCGTCATTTGGTTGGTACAATGAAACAACAGGCGCCTACATAGGAAGTGCCTCAGCCTCTTATTCGGCGGCAAGTACAGCGGGATGGGGTGCGACAGGAGGGTTATCGGATGCTGTCATTACAACCTCCACGCAAACGGTGGTATCCTATCGGATTATACAGAGCTTTAATATTAGCCAACTAGGAGGTAGCGGCGACTTCTCAACGACGGGTTCCTATCCCTGGTTTAACGTTCAAATTATTTCAGGAAATCAACCGATCCAACCGGATAAGATTGCCAAATTTGTAGATGCAGGGGTTCCTGTTGTGTTTGGGGATATTCAAGTACAAATGGCCACAGGTGGAAGTCGGAGCTTACAAATCCGAACAACTGGGACAAGTTTTACAGGCATGGTATCTGCTTATACGACTTACAATGGGGCTTCAAGTAATACATTTACCTATTTTTCTGACTATACACAAACCGTCAATTCAACCTTTGCCTATCTAGGTACCTCCTGGGGCTTCTCGCAAAACGGGGATGTTGCTGTTTATTATCTGCGCGACTCATCCAACCTACGTTTTTACCGTGTAACGTTAATGGTAGGACCAAGTTATTTTAATAACATGATTTCGATCGAGAAATTGATTTAGCAATTTCTCGTATATTGAATAACCCTAGGCTTTAGCCTAGGGAACCTCAGACTATAGTCTGAGGCTAAAGAAATTATTCGTTTACTTATTTTACTTCGTAAAACGCATGCCTCACCACCCCATCAACCTTCTGTCCATCGGCCACAAATAAGCGATTATTTACCCATAAATACCGTGGATCCGCCGACTCAAATCGCGAGAAAGTTCGCATATAAGCCCCATCACGTAAACCCTGATTCGTTAAATAAATCAATGCATCATCATTCGTTTTGAGTGTGTAACGCGTGTCGATATCGACAACTCCGTCAGGTCGGATATTTTGCCAGTCACCACCCCCTTCGAGGATCGTGCCATTCAAGTTGGCCGACCAAAACTTTCCTCCCATCACGCGTACAATTCTTCGGCTTCCTAAATCTTGTACTTCGCCCAAAACAATTTCAGCTTCTATAAACAATTTCAATTCCATCAGGCTTTTGCATTTAGCGTTTCTACATCAAATCCGGCTATTTTCTTGTAATGCGACATCACTTCCGCTAATTCCGCATGGGGTACTTCTCCTTCCTGAAAACCCTTTGGAAAACGTTCTTCCATCAAATCCATGATGAAATCAGGTCCCTTTTGACGATTCTGCAAAACTACTTGGGCAGTCGCAGGAACACGTTCCGCATCATAGGCTAATAAAGCCTTTTCCACATCCGAATCACGTGTTAATGCCAAAGCCAACGCATCCGCATCCAAAATGGCTTGTGATGC
>JBDLUL010000183.1:0-6121 GCA_039805345.1 Bacteroidota bacterium
AAAACTGAATCGCCAAGACCTTCGCTACGACTAGTTTACCTTTTCGGAACAAGAAGTTCAAGCCAAATAAGACACAAAGTGAACTTACTAAAGAGAAGGCATACAGAGAACCCGGTGTATAAGACATTTTAGAACAAATAATAACGTACCCCAATTAACAAAACTTGGACAAGTTACGATGTAACAAAAAATGCCTAAGACAAAAATTTGACAATTGGATTTTTACGCCTTTGAAGCAAAATAAGCGGCCGGAGTCATGCCATGCAAGCGATTTATAGCATTATTAAGGCCTTGTCGGGACCCGAATCCCGATTGCTCCGCGAGCAGGTCTTGCGAATAGTTTCGCCACGCGATATCCTCGCGACGCTTCTCTAGAATGTAATTGATTCGCCAAGTATTGACAAAATCAGGGAAGCTAAGCTCATACACATAGGCGGTTGTGCGCGATAATTCTTTGGTCGAAATTTGCATTTTTTGAGCCACTTTTTCCAAGCTTACATGGGCATCTAAAAACATCCTTTCGCTGGCAAATAACTCCTCCAAGCGGACAGCAAATCCCTCGTATTTCTTCAATTTTTCAGCATCCTCTCCCGGTTCTGGATGACGCTCATCTTCATGAAGTCTTAACACGAGCGACTTGAATGAGATACCATCCAATAAGCCTGGACGGTAAAGTACAACGCCCAAATTGACAAAAGCCGCAAGATGCATGAGTAAATCGGCATAGGAGAAGCGCAGGTTGTTGAAACCAATCCAACCGATGGCGTACGAAATAACGAAGACCATGGATAACAAACTTAATGTCGAATAGGAAAGCAACCAATTCAAAACAAATCGATTTTTGGATAGGCGAAGTCGATTATTCCGAATGAACAAGTTCACCATTCCAAAAGCTGAAGTAACACATATTAAGTTAAAGGCCACCTTCACAATCACCAAATTGGGAGGTGAAAAAAATGTTACCTGGCTCGGAAAACGAATGAGCGACTTATACTTCATGATCTGCTCCGCTTCTCGAATTTTATTTTCCACAGGCCCAAAATAAAAGGGCATTAATTCTGCAGTATGCAACACAAATGGAATGAATAATGCAGCCTGCCACCACATAAACTTTCGATTGGGGTAGAGCATAAAATACACGAACAGAAATCCAACCTGCGTTGATAAAAAATGAATTGGCGACTGTGTATATAAAAAATGGGGATATTGCAATAACCGGCCATCTGTGGCAAAATAGGCCGTGATAATGCGGAAACAAAATACAATGAAATAGAGGCCTAAAAACTTGGAGGCCAACAAACCCTTTTTGAGAACTAAATGTAGACCGAAAACTCCTACGAGTGTGGACACGACAAAATAGTAGAAAAATTCGACGAGGGTCAGCAAAGCGTGATTATTTAAGAAGTAGTTTAGTTCAATTACAACCAAAGGTAAACTTCTGTCCTAACAAACAAAAAACCCTAGCGAAAAAATCACCAGGGTTTTGCTACTCCGTGTTCTAAATTATAGTCTTAATGATCTTTTAATCATTGAAATTCGGCGAAATCAAAAAAGATCTCATCTGATGTCTGAAAGCGCTGCCAACGTATTTCAAACAGGGTATATGCCTCTTCATCCAGTAGGAGTTCGAGGTTGCGATTGTGCTGGTTGATCATTTGAAAGTCAATCAATAAACGACTTCGCTCCAGCGAATAGTTTTTTTCAATGCGCTCTACCTGCGAACCCATTAAAAAAACAATGCGGTTTTGTTCTCGTATTCGATAACATTTCATACCTGAAGCAATAACGACAAACAAATTAAATTCTTTCAGCACGAAAGGCCTGTCAACAAAAAGTCATTCGACAGATTTTTGACAAAAACCTCACTCCAAGTGGCCTAAAATGCCCCAAAACACAGATTCTTGACAAAATATATTCTTGGCTTCTGAGAATAATTCAATAATAAAACGGAAATTTGCCGGACCCCAACTGAAATTTTTATGCGTCCAATCTTCATTGCTTTGTTTCTATTCATCAATCTAGCAGCGCAAGCACAATACCGCATCAACCTACAGATAACGGCGAAGGCAGATAGCATCGCCTACCTGCGTGGGGTCGTTTTCGATGACAAAAATTATTTCCCAAAAGACACCATTCGCATCGCGAAAAAAAACGTTGTGTTGCAATCCACGAAACCCATCGTAGGCGGCATCTATTATTTTCAATTAGACAAAACTAAAAAGCGGCACTACTTCATCCTGGAAAACAACGACAAGCTTAGCCTAACGATTGCAGGAAATGACATCCAATCAAGCAACCCACGCAATCAGATCTTCTTCCAATACCAAAAACTCGAAAAATCCTTTGGTGTCATCGATTCCCTTTATGCGGCGGAAATCGCTCGAGGACGTAAATTCAGTTACAGCGATAAGGCCGCATTTTTCAAGGATAAAACAAACGCTTTAAGGGCTTTTCGAACAAAAGCCTTGCCAAAACTCAACCCGTCGGAAGTGCTACACATCTACTTTTCTGCCCTAAATCGCTTAGATGGGTCTGTACCCGACAAGAAAAATTATGCCGCACGTGCACAGTTTATCAAAGGTTTGGATTTTAATATCAATAAACTGCTTTTTATTCCAAGCTATAAAGAGCTTTTGACAGAATACATGGCCTACTACCCTACGCAGGCAGATTCCCTGCTGAAAGGCATCGATGTGGTTCTGAAAAAGGCCAACTGCCAATCGAAGGCATACCCCTACGTTTTCAATTACTTTGCGCAAGTCATGCGCAATCGGAATGTGCAAAACAATACGGAAGGCTTTGTCAAATTTGTCGAACGATACGTCGAAAAGGGAACTTGTACCTTTCTGCAAGCTGCACAAAAAACGGCATTCATCGATGAGGCCAAACGCCTGCAAACGACGCTAAGCGTAGCCAAAAGTCCCGCAATTAGTCTGCCAGATACGGCAGGCGTTAAGCAAGATTTACATGCTTTTGCGCGTTTGAACGACTATACCTTATTGGCTTTTTATGCACCCACCTGCGATCATTGCCAAAAAGAAGTGCCCGAAATGGATAGCACAATGAAAATCATTGAAAGCCGTTTGAATCTTAGCTTAGGTCGGTACTACGTCTGCAACGAACCGGGCGTAGCGAAATCCACCTGGCGTAATTTCATCTCCGACTATAAAATTACGAGTAACGCGGTCCACGTGGAGCTCCCAAACATCTCAGACATCCGTACCCAATATGATGCCTTCACAAACCCCGTGTTTTTCCTACTAAACCGCGAAGGCGAAATCGTCGCCCGACGCATTAGCCCTACTACCCTGCGCAAGTATTTCGCAGAGATACAGAAGCAGCGCCTGGCAACTAAACCCTAGAGATGCGACAACTCGCGGCTATGAACCCCTAGGCTAAAGCCTAGGGTTATTAAGCACCACCCCGAAACCCCTAGGCTGAAGCCTAGGGTTATAAAATCCCCATCATCAAACTTTATAACCCCAGACTTTAGTCTGGGGATTAGACACGACCCCGAAACCCCTAGGCTGAAGCCTAGGGTTATTAAGCACCACCCCGAAACCCCTCCTAGGGTTATTAACCCCAGGTTTTAACCTGGGGATTTAGACGGGAAGTATCCCGTCTCTACAGGATAGCACCATAAAACATAAGCATTCCCACGAACATCTTAGTTCTTAGTTCTCAACTCTTCGCTCAATTTTATTATATTGCTTCCGCAAACCTATTCAACATGAAACACCCCATCGCAATCAACCTGCTCGTTTTCGGGCCGGAGATGGATCAAAACGTATTAGCCGAATTAGCCTTCATTGCCGAAACCGGCTATCAGGGCATTGAAATCCCCATATTTAACACGGATTTAGCCCACTGGGAGGCTTGGAAAAACGAGGCCGACCGACTCGGTTTGCAGATTTTTGCCTGTGGAATTGCAGGACCCAACGAGAATTTAATTTCCCCCGATGCCGCGGTCCGCAAAGCGGGCTTGGACTACATCAAAGCCACCATTGACATCGCAGCTTATTTGGGTTCCCCCTATATTTCAGGACCGATACACTCCGCTTTAGGCGTGTTTACCGGTAAACCCGCAACCGAACAAGAAATGACCTGGGCTGTGGATGGCGTGCGGGAGGCGGCTCATTATGCTGCATCTAAAAACATCACCATTTGCCTCGAATACCTGAATCGCTTCGAAAGTTATTTGGTATCCTGTGCGGATGAATTGTATGCCTTGGTAGACAAAATCGACCATCCAAACGTCCGTATCATGTACGATACGTTTCATGCCAACATAGAAGAAAAAAATACATCCGAGGCGCTCAAACGCATCGCGGACAAAACGCCACATATTCAAATTTCGGAGAGTACCCGCGGAATTTTAGGTCAAGGGCAGGTAGATATTTCCGGCCTACTTAGTACATTAGGCGAATTGAATTACCAAGGCTGGATCGTTGTGGAATCCTTTGGGATTAAACTTCCGGCAGCGCATATTTGGCGCAAAATGTTTGAGAATGAACGCGAGTTGATCGAGAAATCGTATGCTCATTTACAGTCCCTAGGCTGAAGCCTAGGGTTATAAAAATTAGGCGTATTTTGACGTCGATTCCCTAGGCTGAAGCCTAGGGTTATAAATAAGAATTTATTAACCCCAGACTTTAGTCTGGGGATTTAACAAGCGAGCCATCGCATGCATAACCTAAACCTATGAAAAAATACAACGTAGCCATCGTCGGCCTGGGATTTGGAGCCGAATTCATCCCGATTTATTTAAAACATCCTTTGGCCAATATGTATGCCATATGCCAACGAAACGAGGAAAAACTCAACTCGATTGGTGATGCCTACGGCATCGAAACCCGTTACACGGATTTTGAGAAATTGATTCAAGACCCGAACGTCGATGTGGTCCACATCAACTCCCCGATTCACCTTCACGCGGAACAAACGTTGAAGGCCCTGAACGCAGGAAAACACGTCGCTTGTACCGTTCCCATGGCAACCACCGTGGAAGAATGTAAGGCGATTGTCGAGGCGAGCAAACGCATGGGCAAAAAATACATGATGATGGAAACCGTGGTCTATGCCCGCGAATTTTTATACATCAAAGAGCTATATGAGAAGGGCGAATTAGGGAAAATTCAGTTCCTGAAGGCGTCTCACCAACAAGACATGGACGGCTGGCCGGATTATTGGCCGGGTCTTCCTCCGATGCACTACGCGACGCATTGCGTGGGTCCGGTAGCAGGTTTATTGCGTTTGGAGGCAGAATATGTGTCTTGTTTTGGTTCAGGAACCATCCGCGAGGAGCTGATCCAACATTACAATTCGCCATTCGCTGTGGAATCTGCGCACATCAAATTCCGTGATTCGGATTTAAGCGCGATGGTTTACCGTTCGCTGTTCGACGTAGCCCGTCAATACCGCGAAAGTTTCGAGGTTTATGGATCCAAAAAATCCGTGGAGTGGCCATTAATCGAAGGCGAGGAATTGGTCGTTCATACCGCCAAAAAACCCGAGCCCGAAATTCCATCGAAAGTTCCAACACCTGATTTCGCACACTATTTACCCGAAGAAATCCAAAAATTTACCACCAAAGGTGTCTACGACGAGGATGACAATACGCACTTATCCTTCACCCAAGGCGGTGGACACGGCGGTTCTCACCCCCATTTGGTAAATGAATTTCTACAAGCATTAGCCGCAGACCGCGATCCGTTCCCGAATGCACCGCAATCGGCCAACTGGACGTCTGTCGGCATTTTAGCCCACGAATCTGCTCTACAAGGTGGAAAAATTATTGAAATCCCTAAATTTTAAGCCATGCGTTTATTACTGATTGCTTGCCTTTTATTGTCTCAAGTTACGTTGAATGCCCAGACCGGGCGCCGATTGGAACTTCTCTTTTTGGGAGACAAGGGACACCATAAACCTTTCGATCGCTTGCCTGCCTTGCAGTCGGCCGTAGGTGTCAAAGGAATGAACATCACGTACACGGAGTCGTTGAAAGATTTGAATCCTGCGTATTTGAACAAGTTCGACGCCTTGATTATTTATGCCAATCATGATTCGATTCCGGCCGCACAGGAAAAAGCGTTATTGGGTTATGTGGCCACGGGTCACGGCT
>JBDLUL010000184.1:0-7443 GCA_039805345.1 Bacteroidota bacterium
CCGGTGCGAATAAATGGTTTCCGACGGGCATTTGATAAAAAAGGATTATTGTGGCGGAAGCGAAATACGACCTTAACGGTCGAGTTTCGGGAGCCGATTCGCTTTGCGGCGGATGCGACAACAGAAGAGATTTTGACTCGTTTGCAGCACGAAATCGGCTTGGATTATGCTGAATAAGACCAAAGGTATTGTCATTCAATACATGAAATACAGGGAATCGTCCCTGTTGGTAACCATTTACACCGCCGAATTTGGGATTAGTTCTTATGTGGAAAATGGGGTTCGTTCTGCGAAGGCCAAACACAAAATAGCGCTGTTCCAGCCCTTAACCTTATTGGATTTAGAGGTTTATCACAAGCCAGGGAAAGGCTTGCATCGAATTTCAGAGGCGAAATGTTATTATCCCTATCGGAAGATTCCGTTTGACATCGCTTCGTCGAGCATCGCCCTATTTTTAACGGAAGTATTGAGTAAAGTTTTGCGTGAGGAGGAGGCGAATCCGGTGTTGTTTTCGTTTTTAGAGGAATCTTTTCAGATTTTGGATCAGGGGAAGGGGCATTTGGAGAATTTTCATTTGCAGTTTTTGTGGAGATTAAGTGAGTTTTTAGGATTTCATGCGGGACAGGTGGGGGAGTTTTTAGAACAATTGCGAGAGGCCGGCGTTCCGGGCATGGGTGAGTTAGATGCCAAGACGGTTCAGGTGTTGTTTAATGCAGATTATGGAGATGGCGTTGGCGTAAATCGGGTGCAGCGTGCGGCGATTTTACGGGCCTTGATTTATTATTATGGCTTGCACATGGAGTCGTTTGGGGAGTTAAGGTCATTGCAGGTTTTACAAGAAGTATTGTCATGAGGACATTAAATTATCGAATTATACCATCGTTTCATGCGCTGGATATTGAGTTAACATGTATGCCTTCGCGTCTGGGGCCTTTGCGATTTCATTTGCCTATTTGGCGTCCAGGGCGGTATCAGGTGCAACATTTTGCGAAAAATATTGCGACAGTTACGAGTGAGCACGGGCCGGTGGTGAAGTCGGGTTTGTCTACATGGACGATTGAGGTGACTGATTTATTGCCGATTACCTTGAAATATCGCTACCATGCGGAACAGCCGGATGCGGGAGGATCTTGGGTGGATGCGCCCATGGTTTATATCAATTTTGTGAATTGTTTATTGTTTCCACATCGGGGGGAGAACCGGGCATGCGTGGTGGAGGTGGAGTTGCCGCCGGCGGGGTTTTCGCCGGAGGGGGAACGTCCTTTCGCAGCGGATTCCTCGGCGAATATCACGCCGGCAGGGGGGTACGAAACTTCCTGTGCATTAAGGACTTACGGAAATCAAATTCGAGCAAAAACGTATCGTGAGCTAGTCGATTCTCCTTTTTTAGCTGCCCCCTCCATACACAGTCATACCTGGAAATCGAATGGTGTAACATTTTATTTGCAAGGCATTGGCCCGAAGACCCATTTTTCAGATCGATTGCTGAAGGCCTATCAAAAATTTGTTGCCTATCAACTGGCCTACATGGGCGAATTTCCTGTACGCGATTATCGATTTATGTTGTGGATTTGCCCGAAGCCGTTTTATCACGGAGTAGAGCATACGAAATCCACGATGATGGTGCTGGGGCCGGAGGATCGAGATTCGTATGAGGACTTGATTGGTTTGGGTTCGCATGAATTGTACCACGTTTGGAATGTGGCGACGATCCGACCGAAGGCCCTGTTACCCTATGATTATACGAAGGCAGTTGTTTTTGATACGGGCTGGATTATCGAGGGAATCACGACCTATTTAGGTGATTGGTTTTTGTGGTCGTCGGGCGTGGTGAACGCGGAGGAGTATGTGAATTTATTGGCGGGTAATTTGAAATTGCATTTTGAGCGTGATGGTTCTTCGAAGCAGACGTTGATCGAAAGCTCGATCGATTTGTGGTTGGACGGCTATGGTGCTGCTTTACCAGGGAAGCGCGTTTCGATTTATTTTAAAGGCGCATTGGTGGCTTTGGGCTTGGATCTATTGATTCGTCGGAAGTTTCACCATGCTAAATCATTGCGGGATGTTATGTTGTTGATGCAAAAACGCTATGGCCGATTGAAGCAGGGCTATTCCCGACAGGATTTTTATTCGTTGGTGGAGGAAGTATATGAAGGGTCGCTGGCCGGTTTTTGGTCCGTTTGGGTGGAATCATCGGACCCTTTACAGGGGCTAATGACAGAACTACTGGAAGACGTAGGGTTACGATTTGAGTCTGAGGGAAGTTTAACAATTGAAGATTTTAAGCATCTGGAACACTTTGGAATAGCCAAATAAGAAAATTTGTTTCGATTTTCGACACGTTTTGTCGTTTTAGTCATAACGTGAGAGTATATACGATTCATTATCTTGCCTTATGAAAAAATATGCAGCAAGACTTCGGAAGATTCGAATTTCTCACGAGTATAGCCAGGAGTATGTGGCATTAAAATTGGGTATGTCGAACTCGGCTTATTCCAAATTAGAGCAAGGCAGGACGGAAATGACGTTAACTCGTTTGGTTCAGATGTCAGAAATATTGCAGTTCAATTTATCTCAGTTTTTTGATGAGGAGCCTGAAATGGAAGTTGCGGAGACGGTCTATGCCGGCTATGGTTTTGTGACACGTGGGGAATTTGTCCAGCATGTTGATAAATTACATTTATTGGAGCGACAATTAAGCAAGATCCTTTCCCAACTGCCGCAATAATTCCTACCTTTGTGCCTTAAATCATTCGATATGTTACAAAGGCCGCGTAGAAATCGTCAGAGTGCTGTCATTCGTGATATGGTGGAGGAGACTCGCCTGTCTGTGAAGGACATGTTGTTTCCCTTGTTTGTTCAATCGGGGACAGGGATAAAGACACCCATCGTTTCTATGCCGGGAATTCATCGGTATTCTGTTGATTTATTGTTGAAGGAAATCGAGGAATGTGTCAATTTGGGCATTCGTTCGTTTGCTTTATTTCCACAAGTGGAGGAGTCTTTAAAAGATTCGATAGCATCTGAAAGTCACCGAAAAGGTTCTTTGTATTTAGATGCGATTCATGCGGTTTCCAGCCGTTTCCCAGAAATTTCTTTGTTGACCGACGTTGCCATGGACCCTTACAGTTCGGATGGGCATGATGGAATTGTTCGTGACGGTCAAATTTTAAATGATGAAACTTTGCCAGTCTTGGCTAAGATGGCGATTGCACAAGCGCAAGCAGGCTCTCGTTTGATAGGTCCTTCGGATATGATGGATGGACGCGTGGGTTATTTGCGTGAGGCTTTGGATGGTGCGGGATACTCGCAAGTGGGCATCATGGCTTATACGGCTAAATATGCATCGGCATTTTATGGTCCTTTCCGCGATGCATTGGAGTCGGCACCTAAATTTGGTGATAAGAAAACGTATCAAATGAATCCTGCGAATCGTCGGGAGGCTTTGATTGAATTGGAATTAGATGAGGCAGAAGGGGCAGATTTCTTGATGGTCAAACCCGCTTTGGCCTATTTGGATATCATTGCTTTGTTGCGTGAAAATAGTCATTTGCCTATCGCGGCTTATAACGTGTCTGGGGAATATGCCATGATTAAGGCGGCTGCTCAAAATGGCTGGTTGGACGGCGAGAAGGCGATGTTGGAAAGTTTATTATCGATTAAACGGGCGGGTGCGCAGGTGATTCTGACGTATTTTGCCAAAGAATTTGCTCAATTAAATCAAGCGTAATATGTCAACCGATCGCTACATGCAACGGGGAGTTTCGGCTTCTAAAGAAGATGTTCACAAGGCCATTGCCAAGTTAGATAAGGGCTTATTCCCACAAGCATTTTGCAAGATTTCGCCCGATATTTTGGGTGGGGACACTGATTATTGTAACATTATGCATGCCGATGGCGCTGGGACGAAGTCGTCTTTGGCTTATTTGTATTGGAAAGAAACGGGTGATATTTCGGTTTGGAGAGGCATTGCACAAGATGCGGTTGTGATGAACACCGATGATTTGATTTGTGTAGGAGCCACGGATCAAATGTTGCTTTCGAGCACGATTGGTCGGAATAAGAATTTGATTCCGGGCGAAGTGATTGCGGAGATTATTAATGGAACCGAAGAGGTGTTGGAGATGTTGCGGGAGAATGGTTTGGGGATTTATAGCACGGGAGGAGAAACGGCAGATGTAGGGGATTTGGTGCGGACCATCATTGTGGATAGTACGGTGATTGGTCGAATGAAGCGTTCAGACGTTATTTCGAATGGTAATATTCAAGCGGGAGACGTGATTGTTGGCCTCGCTTCGGATGGCCAGGCGACCTATGAAAAGACGTATAATGGCGGGATGGGAAGTAATGGGTTGACTTCTGCGCGCCATGATGTGTTGGGTAATTATTTAGCTGGGAAATATCCAGAAAGTTTTGATCCATCGGTTCCTTCGGATTTGGTTTATTCGGGGTCGCGGTCGTTGACGGAAGCGGTTTCGGGAACGCCATTGAATGTTGGCCAATTGATTTTATCACCCACGCGTACCTATGCACCGGTCATTAAGGCTATATTGGGCGCAATGCGCGCACAAATTCATGGAATGGTTCATTGTTCGGGAGGAGCTCAGACGAAAGTGATGCATTTTGTGGAGGGGGTTCATGTGATTAAGGACAATTTATTTCCGATTCCTCCTTTGTTTGATTTGATTCAAAAGGAGAGCGGCACAAGCTTTCAGGAGATGTATAAGGTGTTCAACATGGGTCATCGGATGGAGCTTTATGTGGCACCGGAGTTTGCGGAGGAGATTTTTCAGATTTCGCAATCATTCGGTATTCCAGCTCAGATTGTGGGGCGTGTAGAGGCGGCTCCAGCGAAGAAATTGACGATAAAAAGCACTTATGGAGAATTTATTTACGAATAAGGCTTTGCTTTATAGTAAATACTTTTTATATTTGCGACCCCATTTAAAAGGCTTTGTAAAGGTAACGACCTGGCCTCGTGGGATTGTTTCACTTAAATACATATAAAATGTACGCAATCGTAGAAATTGCCGGGCAGCAATTTAAAGTAGAAAAAGACCGTACCGTATATACCCACCGTTTGGCGGGAGCGGAAGGCGCTGCACTGGTTATCGACAAGGTATTACTTGTTGACAATGACGGAAAGATTTCCGTAGGAGCACCCACAGTAGCTGGTGCGACTGTTCAAGCTAAAATCCTAGCACACGTTCGTGGCGAAAAGGTTTTGGTCTTCAAAAAGAAACGTAGAAAATCATACCAAAAAATGAATGGACACCGTCAAGATTTGACGCAAGTGTTGATCGAAGGTATTTCTGTTAAATAATTGAACATTAGCGTTTTAAACGCATAAAATAAACAAACATGGCACATAAGAAAGGCGCCGGATCGTCGAAAAACGGGCGCGAATCACATAGTAAACGTCTTGGCGTTAAGTTATTTGGAGGCCAAGCAGTTATCGCTGGTAACATTATCGTACGTCAACGGGGAACTGCACACAACCCAGGTGAAAATGTAGGTCTTGGAAAAGATCATACATTATTTGCGTTAGCGGATGGTGTCGTTGCATTCAAAAAAGGATTTAAAGGTCGTTCATTCGTGCACGTTTTGCCATCAGTGGCAGCGGCGGCACCTGTGGCACCTGCAGCAAAGAAAGCTCCTGCAAAGAAAGCGGCTCCGGCTGTTGAGGCAGTTGCTGTTGAAGCTGCTGTAGAAGCTGCGCCAAAAGCGAAGAAAGCTCCTGCAAAGAAAAAAGAAGCTGCTGCTGAGTAGTTTTTTCTAGATTTTATAAGAAACCTGGTATTTTCATGCCAGGTTTTTTTATTTTTCGGAAACCTTATGCTTAAATTAGCGGTTTAGCCTTCATAACCTACCATTATGCTTACGCCTCAAATTCATATTTATACAGAATCAACGCCCAATCCACATTCCATGAAATTTGTGTTCAATGTGGAATTGTTGCCTGAAGGCATGTCGTTTGATTATGCGCAACCTGCGGATGGTTTAACGAAAGAAAAATCATCACCTTTGGCCGTTGCGTTGTTTGGTTTCGAATTTGTGCGTCGGGTATTCATTACCACCAATTTTATTACACTGACCAAAACGGAAAGTGCAGCTTGGGAAGATGAGTTATTTGGGATTAAGCAGTATTTGAAGCAATATTTTGCCGAAAAACGCCCCGTTTTTGTGTTGCCTGATTCTGTAATTAATGAGGAGGGTGTTTCTGATACCGAGATCATCGGAAAAATCAAACAAGTTTTAGAAGAATATGTACGCCCTGCCGTTGAATCGGATGGAGGCGCTATTTCATTTCATTCGTTCGACGAAGCCTCAGGACAAGTAAAAGTTTTGCTACAAGGTTCTTGTTCAGGTTGTCCTTCTTCGCAGATGACGTTAAAGGCGGGTATCGAGACACTGATGACACGCATGATCCCTGAAGTAAAGGAAGTGGTCGCCGAAGGCGTTTAATATCAGTTTTCTGGACAATTAAGTATTATTTTTCGCGTTGTGTGTAGACGCTGCCGGGGTCGCAGACCCCGGCAGCGTCACTCCCCGTTTCATTTTTTTCGATTTGCTGATTCACGCAAAAAACGCATAAATTTTCCTTCCATAGAAGCCATTATGCCTATATTTGAAACCTTGCGAATCAGTTATTTGATAAACTGACCGATCCTTGTTGCACGAAATAACGCTAATTTGTATTATAGAAACTGCAGGATATCTGCTAATTGCTGCACCTCTCGAAATTGCGGATGTACCACCGGGTTACTAACCATTTCGTGGGCCCAGGTTGTATGAAAGGGCACATGTACGCCATGACCGCCGATTTCCAAGACAGGGATAATATCGGATTTCAACGAATTACCCACCATCATGAACTCTTCCGGGGCAATATCCAGGTGTTTAATCAATTTAATGTAGTCCGCCGGCTGTTTGTCCGACATAATCTCAATGTGGTGAAAGTACTTCTCCAAGCCCGAATTTCTTAATTTCCGCTCTTGATCTAATAAGTCGCCCTTGGTCGCAACGACCAAGCGATATTTTCCAGATAAGGCCTGCAAAACAGTCTCTACATCGTCTAAAAGTTCATTGGGGCGGGCCAATAATTGCTTTCCAATTTCTAAAATGCGCGATGTTCCCTCCGCCGAAAGCGTACCCCCCGTTATGCGAACCGCCGTTTCGACCATCGAAAGCATAAAGCCTTTTACCCCATACCCATACAGCGCCAAATTATCCATTTCCGTTTTAAACAACTCCTGCTGCGTCTGATGCATGGGCAAAAAGTCTTCAAACAAGGAAGCAAACGCCTCCTCACTCTCGCGAAAATAGGGCTCATTCACCCATAAGGTGTCGTCTGCGTCGAATGCAATGACCAACATATTGGTACAATTTTAGTGATTTTTGTGCGTTGTGGGAGTAACGCTGCCGGGGTTAAAAACCCCGGCA
>JBDLUL010000185.1:0-6368 GCA_039805345.1 Bacteroidota bacterium
TGCATCTACGCCTTTGGAAATGACATGCCGACCGCCTTCTTCACGAATTTGTGCGTAGTGCCCTGTGGCAATGAATTCGCAACCTAATTGGTCCGCCCGACGTAACAATGCATCCCATTTAATGTGCGTATTGCACATCACACAAGGATTAGGCGTACGCCCATCCACATATTCCTGCGTGAAATAGTCGATTACTGAATCGCCAAATTCTTCACGTATATCTAAAATGTAATGTGGAAAACCGAGTGACACCGCAATGTGGCGGGCGTCATTGATGGAATCAAGCGAGCAACAGCCTGTTTCCTTTTTATCTCCCCCTGAACTCGCATAGTCCCAGGTTTTCATGGTCATTCCAATGACCTCATAGCCTTGTTCGTGTAACAAAACAGCTGCGACCGAGCTGTCGATTCCGCCGCTCATAGCGACTAATACTCTTCCTTTTGATTCCATATTCTATTGCAGGTTCAAAGCCAGCCGAAAATTTCCTGCAAGTTAGGATATATTTTCCTGAAAGCGTAGTTTTGTTCTTGTGTCTATGAATGAAAAAACCCTATGTTAAAAACGCTCGTTAAAGTTTCTGCCATTACCAACTTATCCGATGCGCGTTATTGTGCCGGGATGGGTGTCGATTTGTTAGGTTTCCCATTGGAACAAATTTCAGTGGAAAAGTTTACAGAAATTCGAAATTGGTTAGCCGGCGTACAGATTGTAGGCGAGTTTTCGACGCATCAGGCCGACGTAATTAAGTCCAAAGTGGCTGAATATCAACCGGATGTGCTGGAAATTGACACAAAGGTGAATTTAGTCGCGATACAAGATATAGCTATTCCAAAAATCTTGCGCGTCAACATTGATACAGACAATCTGCCCGCAGTATTCGCTGCCTCCGCACCTTATGTAAGCCAATTTTTATTGGTGGGAGATAGCCCAGATTCGCTACAAGGTATGGAAGGTTCGGTGGAAATCTGGTCGGCGCAATACCCCATTATCCTAGGTTTGGAAATTCCAGAATCAGATTTAGATGAGTGGATGGAACAAAGTTCGATCAAAGGAATCGGTTTGGTGGCTGGAGATGAAGATCGTCCTGGTTTTCGGGATTTTACCGATTTAATGAATATCTTAGAAAAATTAGAAACTGAATAAATGATGTTCCAAAAGATTCAACAGATCTATACGCTAGGTAAAAGCAAGCTTAAACAAGGAATTTTATTCCTTATTAGCCTGTTTTTACTCGGTGCTCAAAAGGTTTTGGGGCAGAAGCTATATGGACGTTTGGAGGATGTATGCCAACAAGCATTCGCTTATTACGCTGGAAAACGCGATCAAATTCAAGCATATTACGATGCACGTGTCGATAAAAACTCTCCTTACTATAAACCAATCGTTCGTATTTGGCGAATTGCAGGAAAAACGGTTATGTACGCGCTGGTCTATTTGTTTGTCATTGAAACGAATATTTTTTGGTTGACTGGACAAATGCCCAGTGTAGATGACCTTCAAAATCCCAAGTTATCACAAGCATCTGAGATTTATTCGGCGGATGGCGTGCTTTTAGGGAAGTATTTTGCTGAAAATCGTACTCCGATTCGAGATTATAAATTGATTTCTCCTTACCTCGTTAAGGCGTTGGTTGCCACTGAAGATGCTCGTTTTTACGAGCATACGGGTATCGATTTCCAAGCCTGGGCGGGTGTAGCTGTAGGCATTGTGAAAGGTGGAGATCGTGGGGGAGGAAGTACCATTTCACAACAACTTGCAAAGAATTTATTTAAGACACGGACCAAGAAAAGTTTTACGAAAACAGGTCTTTTCGGTTACATTCCTGGATTGAATAAATTGATCTACAAGAGTAAAGAATGGGTCACAGCAATTAAGCTTGAGCGTTTTTATACGAAAGATGAAATCATTCTTTGGTATTTAAATACGGTTGATTACGGAAATAATGCCTACGGGATTAAAGTAGCAGCCAAAACGTATTTTAATACCTCACCGGATAGTTTGAATATTCAAGAAGCGGCAATTTTAGTGGGTCTTCAAAAAGCAACTACAACTTATAATCCGAAGCGTTACGATGGCAAGCCTTTGGCAGAAAACAAGGCCTGGAAGCGTCGGAATGTTGTTTTATCCCAAATGGTTAAAGCAGGATATCTGAAGCAATCTGCCTATGATTCGTTAGCGCCTATGCCCATCGTATTGCATGAGAACCAAGAATCTCCTTATGACGGTACAGGAAATTATTTTAAAGTTGCCGTAGCCAAAGAAATTCAGGAGTGGGCGAAGAAAAACGACATGGAGGTTGATTTATACCGTGATGGATTAAAAATCATGACGACCATTGATTCTCGCTTGCAATTACATGCCGAAGAAGCGCTCGAAGAGGGAATGCGCAGCACACAAAAATCTTTTGATAATCATTGGACAGGCCAAAGTCCTTGGGTGGATGAAACGGGTAAAGAAATTCCCGGATTTATTGATTCGGTGGCAAAACGAACAGAATATTACAAGTCTTTGGTTCGTCGATATCCGAATAATCCGGATTCTGTATGGTATCAAATGAAGCATGTGAAACGTAAAATGTGGGTTTATTCACGTAATACGCTAGGTGAGGAAGAACAAACCATGAGTGCAATAGATTCGATTAATTATTATAAACGATTCTTGCAAGCGGGGATGATGACCATGGATCCATACACGGGCCATATTAAAGCATGGGTTGGAGGTTTAGATTTCAAATACTTCAAGTATGACCATGTGAAACAAAGTAAACGCCAAGCGGGATCGACGTTTAAGCCTTTTGTTTATACTGCGGCCATTGATGGTCCACGGAATTTGTCTCCTTGCTTTACGGTAGAAGATTCTCCTTATTCGTTGGAAATTGAGGAAAATGGGGAGAAGAAGATTTGGAGCCCTCACAATGCGGATGGTACATTTTCATATAGTTTGATGCCTTTGAAACGCGCATTAGCGAAGTCGGTGAATACAGTCACCGCACGATTAACCAATGAATTTGTAGGTCCTGATACCGTTGCGTTGTATGCTAAGAATATGGGGATTAAAAGCCCGCTAAAACCCGTTGCATCGATCGGTTTGGGGTCCATTGACGTTTCGCTTTATGAGATGATAGGTGCCTATTCTGCCTTTGTCAACGAAGGAATTCACGTAGAGCCCATGATTATTTCGGAAATTAAGGATCAAAATGGGAAGGTTCTTGTCAACTTTGAGCCTGAAACGAAGCGCGTCATTAAAAAAGAATCAGCTCAATTGATGCGATATATGTTGGAAGGTGTCATTCACGAAGGAGGAACCGCAAGTTCACTCTTGTGGGGAGATGGGGCTATTTTATTGCCAGAAGGGAATAACCGTTACGCACATAATTTTGCAGGTAAAACGGGTACAACATCGAATCACTCGGATGGTTGGTTCATCGGAATGACCCAAAACCTCATTTCAGGCGTTTGGGTCGGTGGAGATGATCGATCGATTCACTTCCGTTCGGGTGCGCTGGGAGAGGGTTCGAAAACGGCTATGCCTATTTACAAACGTTTTATGATTAAGGTGGTCAAAGATCCATTGTTGGCCATGTATAAACCTACTCCTTTTGATAAATTGGATAAGCGTATTGTCAAAAAAGACTTTGATTGTGGAGGGGGAACTAGCATTTTGCCGGATTCTTTACAAGTTTCTGACGCTGAATTAGACTCATTAAATGCGTTGATGGGTGAACCTGAAACGCAAGTTGATTCGAGTACATCTTCCCCTAATTAGTATGAATAAAGAGCAAATAGAAGCCTATTTTCGAGATCTGCAAGATCGTATTTGTCAAGGAATCGAAGCAGCGGACGGAACCGGTAAATTTCGGGAGGATCTTTGGTCGCGTCCGGAAGGCGGTGGCGGTAGAACACGCTTGATAGAAGGTGGTTCGGTCTTGGAAAAAGGCGGTGTTAATTTTTCTGCGGTTTCAGGGCCTTTGCATCCCAAAATGGTTACGAGTTTGAATGTGACCGAGGAGGTGGAATTCTTTGCAACCGGAGTTTCCATTGTCATGCATCCGTTGAATGCTTGGGTTCCCATCATACACATGAACGTCCGCTATTTTGAATTAAGCAATGGTCAATCTTGGTTTGGAGGAGGAATTGATTTAACACCACATATTGTCATTCCGGATCAAGCGAAATGGTTTCACCAACAAGTTAAAGCTTCATGCGATGGTTTTGGTGCGGATGTTTATGCGAAGTACAAAACGTGGGCTGATGATTATTTCTTTAATACCCATCGGAACGAAACGCGTGGTATAGGTGGTATTTTCTTTGACTACTTGAAAGAAGATAAAGCGAAGAACTTTGATTTTGTAAAGTCGGTAGGCGAGTCTTTCGTGCCTATTTACAGTCACTTGATGAAAGCGAATGCTGCTAAACCTGTTAATGAACAGGAGCGGAATTTCCAATTATTACGTCGAGGTCGTTATGTGGAATTCAATTTAGTACATGATCGCGGAACTAAATTTGGTTTGGAAACAAATGGTCGAACTGAATCGATCTTAATGAGTTTGCCACCTTTGGCATCTTGGGAATACATGCATGATGCCTCAGGGTATCCGGAAGGTCAACAAACCTTGGATTTATTGAAAAAGGGAATTGACTGGTTGGCATAAAAAAAGGTGAGGATTTTGTTCCTCACCTTTTTTGTTTATTTCGTTTCTTCCCAAACAATTTCGAGACCTTTGGGGGTCATTAATAAGACCCGAGTAGGAGAGGGTAATAAAACCAAGCGGGCAGCTGCCACAGGATCTTCGATCCACTCCACTTCTACGCCTTCTTTTTTGCTGATTTCAACTTCCCCATCAGCGGTTTCTACAAATTTCTTTGCCAAATAAGCTGTGGGTAATAATACATCCGATTCCGGACAATGCTTTAAGTGTACCTTTTCAAGGATTTCTTCCAGTTGGTCACCGTATTTCTCATTGAAATCATCTTCTAAATCATGTAATAATTCCTCTACGTCATCGTAGTTTTCATCGGAATAAGACAACTTACTTAATTTCAATCGTTGCTCTAAAATGGCAATCATCGCCTCGTCAATCGTATTCATGCGGATATGTTAAATTTTTGCAGAACAAAGATAGGAGTTTTAGTCAAAAGGCGTGGCTCTTTGAAGCCCGGATTTTTGAAAAATATTACCTTGTTTGATATAAAGTCCACTATCGAAATTATTCGTGTACAACTGCCCTGTTCCTAAACCTTGTGGCAAAGGATTCCTAAATTCAGCGCAAAATTGCGCAATGGCTTGTAAACCTATGTTCGATTCCAAGGCTGACGTAATCCACCATGCGATTCCTTGTGCGTCAGCCGCTTCAATCCAAAGCCGTGTTGCGTGGAATCCACCTAATAAAGTAGGTTTCAAAATGATGTAAGGAGGTTTGATGGCTTTTAATAGTTCTGCCCGACGCGTAACTCCGATCAACTCCTCATCTAAAGCAATAGGTAAACGACTTTGTGCACATAAATCATGCATAGCTTCCCATTGGCCTGCACGAATGGGTTGTTCGATGGAATGTAGATCAAAGGAAGCTAAGCGATCTAATTTCGCCGAGGCTTCCGCTACTGAAAAAGCACCATTGGCATCTACACGAATTTCTAGTTGATCTGATGAATAGCGGGAACGTATTTCACGTAGAATTTCGATTTCTTGTTCAAAATCGATGGCTCCAATTTTCAATTTAAGGCAATCGTAGCCAGTTGCTAATTTGGCATCAATTTGTTCGCGCATGAATGATGGACTTCCCATCCATATGAGACCATTGATGGGAATGGGTACCTCATTCGTTGAAAATTGATTATGAAAATAGTGTCCATTTTCGCCCTTCATCCAATCTAATAATGCCATTTCCAGCGCCATTCGAAGAGAAGGGAATTCGAATGGAATGTTTTCCAAGTAAGCTGGGATTGCCTCCAGGGTCTCAGGAAGTGATGGCAATTGCTCGATGATTCGTTGAAATGTCGCTGTACAATCCTCTTCAAATTCAGGGCTTAAACCACGTAGTGGTCCTGCTTCACCGATTCCCGTACGTCCATCTTGTTCAATGCGCAAAAAATAACTGGTCTTTTGCGTCAAAACACCACGAGATGTTCCTGCCTCAAAATGGAAGTTGAGCGTATGGGATTTTAATTCAATCATGGACGCAAGTTATTATTTTCTAATGAATTGTTTATTTAGTAGTTTTAAGGAATGGTTAAACGCGTACTTTTTTATGTATTATCTGAGTTATATGGCCTGATTACTTCATGCCGTAATGCGCTGTATGATCGGAAGGTTTTTAGCAGTCAGCATTTTGACCGACCGACTACCTTGATAATAGGTAATTTGGCTGT
>JBDLUL010000186.1:0-8324 GCA_039805345.1 Bacteroidota bacterium
GCACTAAACAAGAAGACATCCTGCAAGACAACCGCAATATTTTTGCGTAAACTATGAATCTCATAATCTGGCAAGGCTACCCCATCAATTCGAATTTGACCTTCCTGGCAGTCATACATGCGACCGAGTAATCCAATGATGGATGATTTCCCAGCACCC
Organism: Bacteroidota bacterium; assembly: GCA_039805345.1. GTDB lineage: Bacteria > Bacteroidota > Bacteroidia > Cytophagales > Spirosomataceae > Aquirufa. The sequence continues at coordinate 160 of JBDLUL010000186.1, forward strand.
GTTGCACCTACAATCGCCAAAGTTTGTCCCGATGGAACTTCAAAACTCACCTTTTTTACGACCCACTCGGGCTCGTTGTAAGCAAAGGTAACATCGTCGAATACGATGTTTCCTTTCAATTCATCTGCCAAAACCTTTCCATTGTTCTGAATGTAATCTGTCGAATCCAGCAAGGTCAAAATACGCTCCGTGGAAACAATCCCCATTTGCAAAGTATTAAAACGATCCGCAAGCATCCGGATTGGCCGAAAAAAGAGGTTAATGAACATAATGAAGGCCGTCAGTGTACCCACCGTAATTTGCTCCTTCAAAATGTAGGTCGAAGCCATCCAAACGACAAAACCCGAACCTACTGCAGAAATCACATCCGCCACAGGAAAATAAACCGAATAGGCTAATATGCCTCGAATATTCGCATCGCGGTGATCCTCATTGATTTTGTTGAATTTCGTCAATTCCCGCTTTTCGGCATGGAATAATTGCACAATCATCATCCCCGAAATATGCTCTTGAACAAAAGAATTCAAATTCGCCACAGCCACACGCACCTCATTAAAGGATTTCTTGATGTATTCTTTAAACACATAGGTCGAAAAAATCATAAACGGGACCGTCGCTAATATCACCAAGGTTAAGCGCCAATCGGTATAAAACATAACCCCGATGATCAAAAACAATTGCAACAAATCCCCAGCAATGGATGCCAATCCTTCCGAAAATACATCATTCAAGGTCTCGATATCAGAAACCGTCCGAGTAACCAGTCGGCCAATAGGCGTTGCATCAAAAAAAGCTAATTTCAAATCAACGATTTTCGCATAGAGTTGTACGCGAATATCCCGAATGACTGTTTGGCCTAAATAACCCGCTAAATAACTCGTAGAAAATTGTAAGCCCGTTTGGGCAAAAAGTACCGCGATCATGATGAAAAACATGCGCAACAATTCGGCCATTTTGTCTAAACTAACAAAATGGTCAAGCGTATACCGAATCATCAAGGGAATCACGGGTGAAACACCCGCCATGCACAAAATTAGGCCTACGAGAAACCAGAACCGAAATTTATAGGGCTTAATGAAGCCATAAATCCTTCGGATAATCTGTAAATCAACAATCTTTCCGCTTTCCTTATCTTTCAATGGATTCGATTTTATCGAGTGAGCTGGCTGCGCAAGTTCCGCAACCTTTGGCGCATTGACCCGCCGATTTACCCCAAAATTGTTGATACACCAATCTACCTAAATAGAAAAGTGCGGCTGCAAAAACCAAGAAGATGATTATTTGTTCCATGCTTAATCAACAAACCATTGGGCCTGTAAAGTTCCTAAAAATTCATCAAAGATAGGACCTGCTCCTATAATTTCCCCTTCAAAAATTACCGCTTCGCCTCCCGTAAAATTAGTTACACGTCCACCGGCTTCTTCGATAATAATCTTGCCTGCAGCGACATCCCAAGGCTTCAAATTTGCCTCAAAAAAGCCTTCAAATCGACCGCAAGCTGTATAAGCTAAGTCAATCGCCGCAGCTCCCATCCGGCGTAAACCATGGGAAGTGCGCATCAATTCCTTCAGTAAAGCCAAGTATCGATCCTGGTAGGAGAAATCATAATAAGGAAAACCCGTTGCCAATAAACTCTTGCTCATAAAAGCTTGCTCGGACACTTGAATCACGCGCTCATTCATAAATGCTCCCAATCCTTTCGCCCCATAAAATAATTCATCGCGGTTGGGCTCATAGATTAAACCCAAAATCGGCTGCTTCTGGTATATCAAGCCCACAGAAACGGCATAAATGGGCAATCGATGCAGGAAATTTGTCGTGCCATCCAAGGGGTCAATCACCCAATAATAGCCATCCCCTACTTCACTGTAATCCGAGGCAGATTCCTCAGCTACAAAACCCGCTTCCGGGAAAATAGCGGAAAGACCAGCTTTTAATCGAGTTTCAGCCGTTTGATCCACAAAAGAAACCAAATCGTTTGTACCCTTGTATTGTATATCCGACTCGCCGATGTTGTTCACCATGGATTGAATCCAAACACCCGTTTCGCGTACAATCGGTTTTGCATTTTCCAGGATGACAGCTAAGTCGATCATTTTACTTTCGCAATTTTATGTGCGCCATTTGAAATCCAATCCGACAAAATTTGTTGGGTTTCCTTCAAATAGGCATCCTTCGCATGCTTATCAGCCGCTTTTTCTTTTTTGTCTTTATCCGCAGGCGTCTCTTCCGTGGCACCTAATGCATCCATCACAGCCTGTGACTCATCAGGTTTTTTCTTCTGCTCATCTAATTCCTTTTTACGCTTTTCCAAATTTAACGAAATAGAATTTTGCTCCTTGATCTTTTTCCAACGTTCAAAATCCTGCTTCAGTTTAATCAAATCAGGTTTTGTTTTCAAACGTGTTTGGAAAGCCGCTTGCAAATGGGCTAATGCTGGCGCAATAATATTGTTTGTAGGCGTATAGGCTGTTGTAGGAATCATATCCCAAGGCAAAGCCGAAGGCTGAGAGCTTTCGCCAAACTCCTCAGCAGAAAAGGCTGATGGCAAGGCGAAATCTGGACTAACACCTTTGTGCTGCGTCGAAGAACCATTCACACGGTAGAATTTCTCTAAGGTAATTTTCAATTGGCCTACGGGATCCTTTTCATTCGCCATGTAATTATCCAAATCAATCACCGACTGCACAGTTCCTTTGCCATACGATTGTTCCCCAACGATAATGCCACGCTTATAATCTTGAATCGCTGCAGCAAAAATTTCGGATGCTGAGGCAGAAAAACGGTTAATCATAATCGCCAAAGGACCATCATATACCTGTAAAGGGTCGCGATCGACTTCTTGGGAAATCTTACCGTCCGACTGTTTGCGCTGCACGACAGGACCTTTTGGAATAAACAAACCTGTTAATTCAACCGCTTCGATCAAAGATCCTCCGCCATTGTTACGCAAATCAATCACGAGACCATCAATTCCTTCTTGTTTAAATTCGTTCAAGAACTTACGAACATCCGCTGAAGTTGATTTAAAATCAGTCTCCCGTTTTCGAGCACCTTCAAAGTCACGATAGAACATCGGAATCGTAATCAATCCCAATTTATACGTTGAAGCTCCTTGCTTGAAATTCAATATTTCTTTTTTAGCTGTTTGTTCTTCGAGCTTGATTTTTTCCCGCACAATGCGAACTTCCGAAGTGGGAGAACCCGTCACACCCGAACCTGGCAAAATTTTCAATCGAACAACAGTACCTTTAGGCCCACGAATTAATTTCACAGCATCATCTGTAAACCAACCAATCACATCTACAAAAGCACCCTCATCCCCTTGGGCAACGCCAACGATGCGATCTTTGGGATTGATTTGCTTCGAACGAAAAGCAGGTCCACCAGGAACCAAATCTTGAATCGTAACATAATCTCCTTCTAAACGAAGCGTAGCACCGATGCCCTCGAAACTTTGAGCCATATCCTTATTAAACTCCTGAGCAGCTTTGGGAATCATGTAAGATGTATGCGGATCGATGCTTTCCGTGTAGGCATTCATAAATACTTGAAAAACATCTTCAGCACGCGTGCGAGCCATGTATTTAGCAGAACGCTTGTAACGATCGTTCAATTCGCGAACGGCCGTTGTATCCGCCTTGCCTCCAATTTTCCAATCGACCAATTGGCGTTTTACATCTTTACGCCAATAGTCATCTAAATCAGCGCTTGATTTTGACCAAGCTGCTTTTTCGCGATCAGGTTGATAGGTCTCATCAATCGTAAAATCCATCGGTTGCTTGATGATTTTGTCGACAAAAGCGAAACGCTCCATCATGCGTTTTTGGTACAGATTATAGATCTGAAACGCAGAGGTCAAATCACCGAGGTTCAATTGCTCATCAATCGTGAAACGATATTTCTCTACTTCTTCGATATCCGATGCTAAGAAATAAACCTTATTCGGGTCTAAGTTCTTTAAATAAGCATCAAAAATCTTAGAAGACAAGGAATCATTGACAGGTACCTTCCGATAATGGTAATTGCTCAAAATACCAAAAACCAATCTCTCCACCTTCCGTTGGGTATCGGTCGGTTGCAAATCACCTTGTTGGTAAGTAGCCACCTCCAATTTACCTTGCGTTTTCCCATGTAAGAAAACGACAACCAAGAGAGAAAGTGGAATTAATATCGGAAGTATCCTTTTCATATTTATTCTTTTTCGATCGCTAATAACTCAACCTCAAACACCAAAGCAGAATAAGGTTTGATGGTTTGTCCACCTCCACGAATGCCATAGGCTAATTCTTGAGGAATGAATAGTTTAAATTTAGAGCCTACAGGCATTAACTGAAGGGCTTCAACCCAACCAGGGATAACACCTGATACAGGAAACGAAACCGGTTCGCCACGTTGCACCGAAGAGTCAAACACAGTACCGTCAATCAATGTTCCATGGTAATGCGTTTTTACTTTGTCGGAAGCTTTAGGCTTAGGGCCATCGCCCATTTTGATTACTTTATATTGCAAGCCTGAGGCTGTAGTAATGACAGAATCCTTCGATTTATTTTCTGCTAGGAATTTCTCCCCTGCGATGCGATTTGGCTCATGTTGCTTCGCTTGTTCGGCCATTTGTGCTTGTTGGTTTTTCATCATGAAGTTATTCATAACGCTTTGGCACTCTTGCTCATTGATTAACAACGTACCACCCGAGGTCACAGAAGCAAATCCTTTCGCAACCATATCAGGATTCAAGGTTACATTTTGCGATTTGAAATTTTGAGCTACGAGTACACCTACCGCATAAGAAACGGAGTCAATCGACGAATTGAAGGGCTTGACAGGAACTTTGGTCACGGAAACCGTAAGCTTCGGTTTCGTTTTCGGTTTTGATTGGGCGAAAGACCCGAAAGTTAAACATGAGATGCCGGCAAACAGCGCAACACGAATGAATGATAATTGCATAGTTATGGAGTTAAATCAAATTAAAGTTTCGAAGATACACGAAAATTGTGGCTCACTCAACAAAATTAACGGCATTTAACAGCGGTATATTATCTGCGGATTCTTGAATCTAAAAAAAGTCTTATGATTAAGCTCATTTTTTGATGAAGTTATGGGAATATTGAAATTTCCTAGCTAATTTTGCACCCGAAATTATATAGTAAAATTAAACTCTTCATAAAACTTTAGTATGGCATCAGTAAGACCAGATGAGGTTTCGGCAATTTTGAGAGAACAATTATCTCAAGCGAAAACTCAAGCAGAATTAGAAGAAATAGGCACTGTACTCCAAGTGGGTGATGGTGTGGCTCGTATTTACGGCCTTTCGAACGTACAAGCAGGTGAATTGATCGTTTTTGAAAACGGTTTGAAAGCCTTAGCCTTGAACTTAGAAGAGGATAATGTAGGAGCTGTACTTTTGGGTGACTCAAGCCAAATCAAAGAAGGCGATACCGTTAAGCGTACCAATTTAATTGCCTCTGTAAAAGTAGGTGATGGTATCTTAGGACGTGTTGTAAACACATTAGGTGAGCCTATCGATGGTCATGGCCCTATCGCTGGTACTTTATACGAAATGCCTTTGGAGCGTAAAGCACCAGGAGTTATTTTCCGTCAACCGGTAACAGAACCTTTACAATCAGGTATCAAAGCGATTGATGCGATGATTCCAGTAGGTCGTGGCCAACGTGAGTTGGTGATCGGTGACCGTCAAACAGGTAAAACAGCTGTTTGTATCGATACAATTATTAATCAAAAAGAATTCTTTGATAAAGGGGAACCTGTATTCTGTATTTATGTGGCGATTGGTCAAAAAGCTTCTACTGTGAAGCAAATTGAGCAAACATTACGTAAGGCAGGAGCGATGGATTATACCGTTGTTGTTTCAGCATCTGCAGGTGATCCAGCTCCGATGCAATTCTACGCGCCATTTACAGGTGCGGCGATTGGTGAATTCTTCCGTGATACAGGTCGTCCTGCCTTGGTTGTTTATGATGATTTATCAAAACAAGCGGTAGCATACCGCGAAGTTTCTTTGTTGTTACGTCGTCCACCAGGACGTGAGGCGTATCCAGGTGACGTTTTCTACCTTCACTCTCGTTTATTGGAGCGTGCGGCGAAAATCAACAACTCGGATGAAATCGCGCGTAACATGAATGACTTGCCAGAGTCAATCAAAGGCATCGTGAAAGGTGGCGGTAGCTTAACAGCCCTTCCTATCATTGAAACACAAGCGGGTGACGTTTCGGCTTATATCCCTACCAACGTAATTTCGATTACCGATGGTCAAATCTTCTTGGAAACGAACTTGTTTAACGCAGGTATTCGTCCAGCGATCAACGTAGGTATCTCGGTATCACGTGTAGGTGGTAACGCTCAGATCAAATCGATGAAGAAAGTAGCGGGTACATTGAAATTGGATCAAGCACAATTCCGTGAGCTAGAGGCTTTCGCGAAGTTTGGTTCTGATTTGGATGCATCGACGAAATTAACAATTGATCGTGGTCGTCGTAACTTAGAAATGTTAAAGCAACCTCAATTCGCACCTCAACGTGTAGAGGAGCAAGTAGCGATGATTTATTTAGCCACTACGGGTAATTTAGATAATGTACCGGTAGAAAAAGTTCGTGAATTCGAACAAGATTTCATTCAAGTATTGCGTGCGACAGAAAATGATACGTTAGTAGCATTAGGTCAAGGGAAATACGATGATGCCTTAACCGCCACCTTGAAGCGTGTAGGTAATGAAGTAGCAGCTAAATACAAAGCATAAATTAGAATACTATGGCTTCCTTAAAAGAAGTAAGAAATAGAATTGTATCCGTTAACTCGACGCAGCAAATTACCAAAGCTATGAAAATGGTTTCGGCAGCGAAGTTGCGTCGTGCGCAGGATGCTATACACCAAATGCGTCCTTATGCTAAGAAATTAGCCGAAATGATTGCGACAGTTTCTGCTCAAACAGAAGTGGGTGCTGAGAATCCTTTCACTGAGGTTCGTGAAATTAAACATGCATTAATCATTGTGGTAACGTCAGATCGTGGTCTTTGCGGCGCATTCAATGCGAACGTAGGTAAAGCGACCATGGCTTTAGTACAAGAAAAATATGCAGACTTGCACGCAGCTGGCCAAGTAGAGATTTTAGCGCTTGGTAAAAAAGGGGGTGAGTATTTATCCCGTCGTGGGTACAAAGTCAATGAGGCTCACGCAGATATCTTCACTCGTTTGAACTTCAATAACGTACGTGAGATTGGTGAGGTAGTTTTAGAAGCATTTACAGAGAAGAAATTCGATGTAGTTGAAGTACTTTTTAACTATTCCAAAAACGTAGCGACACAAATCATTCAAACAGAACAATTACTTCCATTAGTAGCCTCAGAAACAGGCGAAAAAGTAAGTTCAGTGGATTATATTTTTGAACCATCTGAAGAAGAAATTATTTCTGAATTAATTCCAAAGTCGATCAAACTGTCTATTTTCCGCGCTTTATTAGAGTCTAATTCATCTGAACATGGTGCTCGTATGACAGCGATGGATAAAGCAACGGAGAATGCAGGAGAATTAATTAAAGCATTGAAATTAGAGTATAACCGATCACGTCAAGCAGCTATTACGAAAGAAATCTTAGAAATCGTAGGGGGTGCAGAAGCGTTAAACGCATAATATCATGAAAAAGCTTCTTTGTTTACTTTTCTGGGTAGTTTCTACAAGTGCTTTCGCCCAAGGCATAAAAATGCCAGCGCCAAGTCCTGGACAAAGTATCAAGCAAGACTTTTCTTTATCTTCTGTAGAGGTTAAATTTTCTCGCCCTGTCATTAAAGGTCGTAAAATATTTGGCGATGTGGTTCCATTCGGAAAATTATGGCGTACAGGAGCAAATTCTCCTACAACGGTTACTTTTAATGAAGATGTAAAAATTGCAGGCCAAGCTTTAAAAGCTGGAACCTACCAATTGATGACCATTCCATCTCAATTTTCTTGGGAGATTATCTTCAATAAAGGCACGAATGGGGTGTTTAATTACAAACCAGAAGAAGATGTATTAAAGGTAAAATTAGCTACAACCACTTTAACCCAATCCGTGGAATCGTTCTCCATTCATTTTGCGAATGTAACTGCTAATAAAATGGAAATGGTGATTTCATGGGAGAAAGTAGCTGTTTCTATTCCAATTGAAACAG
>JBDLUL010000187.1:0-6617 GCA_039805345.1 Bacteroidota bacterium
AACGTCTACCGTCCAAAGTCCAAAAAAAAACACCCACCTTTTCAGATGAGTGTCTTCGTGGACCAGCATGGGCTCGAACCATGGACCCCCTGATTATGAGTCAGATGCTCTAACCAACTGAGCTACAAGTCCCCATTAGATTGAACTAATGTGATGCAAAATTAATTAATTATTGCTTTCGAACTAATTTGGAGTGAATATTTTCTAAATTTAAGGCCTGAAAAAACGCTAGCTCGTTGCCCATGTTTCCTACGAAAATCATCAATGATCCGATTTACGGATTTATCAAAATCAATAACCCTTTCATTCTCAAACTGATCGACCATCCGTTTGTCCAACGTTTGAAGCGGATCAAACAATTAGGTTTAGCGGAATTTGTATATCCAGGTGCGCATCATACGCGCTTTCACCACGCATTAGGTGCCATGCATTTAATGGATGAAGCGCTAAATAACCTAAAAGCCAAAGGCTACTCCATTTCAGATGAAGAAATGGAAGCCGCTGAAATTGCCATTCTCCTACACGACATCGGCCATGGCCCCTTCTCGCACGTATTAGAATATACGTTATTAAACCATGTACACCACGAAGAGATATCCAATCTCATCATGGAAAAATTGAACGCACATTTCAATGGCCGCTTGAGTTTAGCCATAGCTATGTTTGATGATTCATATCCACGAAAGTTTTTTCATCAATTGATTTCTAGCCAATTGGATGTGGATCGCCTCGACTACCTGTCACGCGACTCCTTTTATACGGGTGTTCGGGAAGGATTTATCGGATCAGAACGACTATTAAGCATGTTGGACCTGCAAGATGAGAATCTGGTGATGGAAGAAAAGGGTATTTATTCCATCGAAAACTTTCTCATGGCGCGTCGTTTGATGTACTGGCAAGTGTATTTGCACAAAACAGCGATCGCTGCAGAAACCATGTTGATACAAATTCTTAGACGTGCTAAAGAGCTAATCAATCAAGGAATACCCCTGAACTGCTCTAAAGCGCTAATGCTATTCTTAGGCAAAGAATATACTTGGGAGGAATTCACCGCTGACCCAAAACTGCTCATTGCCTTTACCGATTTAGATGATCATGACGTTTGGGCTGCCATAAAAACCTGGAAAGATGCGGATGACAAGATACTTTCACTACTCTGCACAAGCTTTTTGAGTCGGAAATTGTTTACCTGTAAATTAGGTAGTCAACCACTTCCCAAATCAAAACGCACTGAGATCTCCGACGAAATTAAGGCCAAACTTCAAATCAGCGATGAGGAATTGTCCTACTTTGTCATCGAAGGCTCTACCAGCAACTCGGCTTATGTTCAAGGAGATAACACAATTAAAATCGTCGATAAACAAGGTCATGTGGTCGAGTTAACCGAAGCATCAGACCTTCCTACGATACAAGCACTAAGTAAGATTGTGAAAAAATACTATTTTTGTTGCCCAAAGAGCGTATATTTGCAAGGTGAATTGAACGCATAATCAATCTTAATTCCACATACCCTATATGAAGTTTACCGTTGACCAAATAGCGACCATCATTCAAGGAGCAGTAGAAGGCGACGGGACCCAACACATTACGGGTTTTGATAAAATAGAAGAAGGTAAATCGGGAAGTATTTCATTCCTTTCCAATCCCAAATACGAATCCTATTTATACGATACAGATGCAACTGCCGTAATTGTTGCTGCTGATTTAACGTTAAAGTCTCCGGTAAAATCTACACTCATTCGCGTAAATGAGCCTTATGTTGCCTTTACCATCTTGTTGCAAAAGTACCAAGAGATGATGGCAGAAAGAGAGATAGGCATAAAAGTATCAGCCCAAGTAGCCGAAGGGGTAAAAGTAGGTAAAGACATTTTTGTGGGTCATTTAACCTGTATTGATGCACGATCGAGCATCGGAAATCGTACAAGTATTTACAACCACGTCAGTATCGGAAAAAACGTACAGATTGGTGACAATTGCATTATTTATCCAGGTGTTGTCATTTATAACGATACTGTTATCGGAAACAATGTCATCATTCATGCGAATGCAGTCATCGGCGCAGATGGTTTTGGACATGCCCCACAGGCGGATGGAACATACAAAGCCATTCCACAATTAGGGAATGTCATCATTGAAGATGATGTGAGTATCGGAGCAAATGCCACGATTGATCGTGCAACCATGGGATCGACCATCATCCGCAAAGGAGTTAAAATAGATAATTTGGTACAAATCGCCCACAATGTGGAGATTGGCGCAAATACCGCCATTGCTGCACAAACGGGCATTTCTGGTTCTACAAAAATTGGTGAAAACTGTTTAATCGGCGGGCAAGTTGGCGTCGCTGGACACCTTAGTATCGCGCCCAAGACCATCATCACGGGGCAATCGGGTGTGACCAAATCGATTAAAACACCTGGTCAAACGATGGGTGGATTTCCAGCAACCAACAATGTAGATAATTTAAAACGTAGCGCGTTAATCAGACAATTACCGGAGCTATTTGAAAAGATTAATAAAATTAAATAAGCGTACCCTTTCTTATGAATAATAAGCAACATACGATTTCAAAATCTGTCACGCTATCCGGAGTCGGTTTGCATACGGGCGTTGTAGCCAATATGACTTTTTTACCGGCTGCAGCGAATCATGGCATCAAATTCCAACGAGTTGATTTACCTGGCCAACCGATTGCCGATGCAGATGTTGATTACGTGGTAGATACATCTCGAGGTACAACGATTGAGCACAATGGAGCACGCATCAATACCGTAGAACACGTACTTGCTGCATTAGTAGGCCTTGAAATTGATAATATCTTAATTCAATTAGACGGACCTGAGCCTCCTATTATGGATGGCTCTTCAATTAAATTCGTCGAAGCATTGAAAGATGCAGAACCCGTTGAACAAGAAGCACACCGTAAATTCTTTGAATTACCTGAAGAGGTTCGTTTTAAAGATTTAGAAAAAGGCATTGAATTAGCGGCATTGCCCTTAAACGATTACCGCATCGCCGTCATGGTGGATTATAATTCCAAATTTCTATCGAGTCAACATGCTAACTTATCCCATGTCTCTCAATTTGAAAAGGACTTCTCGATGTGTAGAACATTTTGTTTTGTACACGAATTGGAAGCTCTTCATAAAGCTGGGTTAATCAAAGGGGGTGACTTAAATAATGCAATTGTAATTGCCGACAGAGATTATACGGAAGCTGAATTAGCCAAGATATCCGAAGTATTAGGAAAGCCCAAAGTATCGATTTCGAAAGATGCTGGCATCATGAACAATACAAGCCTACATTATTCCAATGAAATGGCTCGCCATAAATTATTGGATGTTATGGGCGATTTAGCCTTAGTAGGCCGACCGATTAAAGCACAGATCTTAGCTTCACGACCAGGACATGCGTCCAACGTAGAATTAGCTAAAAAGATCAAAAAATTAATGTTAGAAGCGGAGAAAAATAATGTTCCGGTATACGACCCGAAACAGCCTCCTATCTTCTCTCATGAGCGTATTTACGAATTATTACCGCATCGCTATCCATTTCAAATGATTGACAAAATCATTTACTTGGATGATAACAGTGTTGTCGGTGTTAAAAATGTCACCATGAATGAAAATTATTTCATGGGTCATTTTCCAAACAATCCTGTCATGCCCGGCGTTATGCAGGTAGAAGCTATGGCTCAAACAGGTGGAATTTTGGTTTTGAGTTCTGTACCAGATCCTGAAAACTATTGGCCTTACTTAGTTGGCATTGAAAACTGCCGCTTCCGTAAAAGTGTCATCCCAGGTGATACAGTTGTTTTTAAATGTGAATTAACCGCACCTATTCGTCGGGGAATTGCCAAAATGATCGGCAAGGCCTATGTAGCAGGACAAGTTGTCTGTGAAGCTGAAATGACGGCTAGTTTAGTTAGAAAATCTTAGGTATTTGATCATGAGTCAACCACTTTCTGTTATTAACCCCAATGCAAAAATCGGAGAAAATGTCCAGATTGACCCTTTTAGTGTCATTCATGAGGATGTAGAAATCGGTGAAGGAACTTGGATTGGATCAAATGTCACCATTTACCCCGGTGCAAGAATCGGCAAAAATGTACGCATCTTTCCAGGAGCTGTAATTTCTGCCGTTCCCCAAGATTTAAAATTCGGTGGCGAAATTACCACAGCAGAAATTGGTGACAATACCACGATCCGCGAATGTGTAACGATCAATCGCGGTACGTCTGATAAGCAAAAAACGCTCATTGGTAAGAATTGTCTAATCATGGCTTATGTCCACGTTGCACACGATTGCATCGTTGGCGACAACTGTATCCTTGCGAATGCCGTACAAATGGCTGGTCACGTGACAGTCGGAGACTTTGCCATTATCGGTGGCTCTTCAGCGATACATCAATTCGCATCCATTGGCCGACATGTCATGATTTCGGGTGGCTCATTAGTTCGTAAGGACGTCCCTCCTTTCACAAAAGCGGGTCGGGAACCGTTAAGCTACGCAGGAATCAATTCTGTAGGCTTACGCCGTCGCGAATTCAATGATTCACAGGTTGCAGAAATTCAAGACATCTACCGCTACGTGTATTTAAAAGGCTTAAATAATCAAGAAGCCTTGATTCAAATCGAAGCCAATATTCCTAAATCCGCTCACCGCGATGAAATCGTTGATTTTATCCGCAACTCGGAGCGCGGAATTATGAAAGGATAATTCCACCATGAAGATCATTGCCACAGGTATTCATAAAAAATTCCGCCAGGAATGGGTCTTCAAAGCATTAAGCTATACGTTTGAGTCCGGAAATTCCTATGCCATTGTTGGTCAAAACGGTGCGGGAAAATCAACATTACTGAAAACTTTGGCACAATATAGTCTGCCAAACAAAGGTACCGTTGAATTCGAAGGAATTAGTGTCGATGTCAACAAACAAATCAGTTTTGCCGCCCCCTATTCCGAATTAATAGAGGAGTTTACACTGCCTGAATTATTAAATTTCCTCATTCAAATAGATTTCCTCGATGCCCGTTGGGATTTCAATGCCTTTACAAGCTTCATCGATTTACGCCCATCGGAAACCAAATACATCAAGAACTTCTCTTCAGGCATGCGCCAAAAAGTAAAGTTAGGGGTGGCTTTGGCAGCGGACCGGCCAATACTCTGTTTGGATGAACCAACGTCCAATTTGGATGAAAACGCCAAAAACTGGTTTTATCAAGCATTGGAAAGCCAGCGGCATAAGTTAATTCTTATCGCATCCAATGAAAAAGCCGAAATAGATTTGTGTACTAATAGCCTGGCGATCGCCGACTATAAGATTTAAGCAAATTTAAGGTCCAAACGCAAGCGAATCAATCCACTCAAGACCAAACCTAATCCTAGGAAATACAGCACGCTGCTCCCATCAATAACACCCTTACTCATTTGTTGGTAATGGGCATAAACTGACCACGTTTCTAGGGCTGGAATCTCTTGCATGCCTTGCCAACAAATAAAATTAAATACCAAACCAATCACGAAGGCTAAAGATTGTTTAGATACAAGCACAGAGGCTAAGGTCGATAGGCAAATAAACACCCCACAAAGCAACACTAAAGCTACATAAGAACCAATGATTAGCGATGCATCAAAATTCCCCGAGGGACTACCCAATTGCCCAATGGAATAAACAAAAACAGCTGTTGGAATCAATATGATAAGCACCAGTAGCCATGTGGCAAACAACTTACCCAATACGATTGAATTCATCGAAATAGGTAGGGTGCGCAACAAATCAAACGTGCGCATTTCGAACTCTTCGGCGAATGACCGCATGGAAATAGCTGGAATAAAAAAGAGGAAGAACCAAGGGCTTAAATCAAAGAACACCTGCATTTCAGCAAAACCATAATCTAAAATATTGCCATCCAACCACCACAAATAAATACCCATCAAGACATAAAAAGCCGTCATGATTCCTAAACCTAAAAAGGAACTAAAAAACTGACTTAACTCTTTCCGGATAATGGCTAGCATACCTACTCGTCGAACATTGGTTTTTCACGTTTCATGATACCCGAAACGATAAGACCCAAAATGAACATAAAAAATACCGTAAAAAAAACGATTGTAATAAACTGGACACCAGGCCCTAACATCATATTCGTGATTTTTTCAGCATCCTGAATCTGACTTTCAGATAATCCTTGATCTTCCAATCGTTGGCGAGCCAAATCCAATTGCTTTTGAATAACAGCATCATCAATGAAATTGATGTAGATATAATTAAAACCACCGGCTACAATACCCCACAAACCACCTAATAGTGTAGAGCTTCCTAAGCCTTCCCCATAAGTTAAAAATCCACCTTGATGCTCCCGAACTTCTTTTAACGCAAAAAACAAAACCGTCACATTAATGACAAAAGTAACCAAGAATGAAACCCATCCGAGTGTTTCAGAAAAGTCCTCAGCCAAACCCGAATATTGGGTAACAACAGATACAAGGAAGCTCAACAAGCCTCCAATGATACCCCATTTAATTAATAGTAAACTTTTCGAAGTTGTCGTCGTTTCCATAGCTTATTGTTTATAATAAAGTGAAATTAACAAATTTGGCAAGAAGGCAAGAAA
>JBDLUL010000188.1:0-3085 GCA_039805345.1 Bacteroidota bacterium
TTGTTTCGTGTACCTTTCATTTGCTGTTGCAAGAATTCCATGGCCTCTACCGAGTTCATATCCGACATATGCTTACGCAAAATCCAAACGCGCTGTAATACCGCTGGATCCATCAAGAGATCCTCACGACGCGTACCTGAAGCCGTTACATCAATCGAAGGATAAATTCGGCGGTTGGCCAATTTACGATCCAATTGCAATTCCATATTACCCGTACCTTTGAATTCTTCAAAGATTACCTCATCCATTTTCGATCCCGTTTCAATCAAGGCTGTAGCGATGATGGTCAATGAACCACCGTTCTCTACATTACGAGCCGCACCGAAGAAACGCTTCGGTTTGTGTAAGGCATTAGCATCCACACCCCCAGATAAAATCTTACCTGAAGAAGGGACAACTGTATTGTAAGCACGCGCTAAACGCGTGATTGAGTCTAATAATATCACAACATCGTGACCACATTCCACCATACGTTTTGCTTTTTCCAAAACAAGGTTAGCCACTTTCACGTGACGTTCTGCTTGCTCATCAAACGTTGATGAAATTACTTCTGCCCGTACGGAACGTTGCATATCCGTTACTTCTTCTGGTCGCTCGTCAATCAATAAAATGATCAAGTAAACCTCAGGATGGTTACGTGAAATCGCATTAGCAATGTCCTTTAACAAAACCGTTTTACCCGTTTTCGGTTGGGCTACGATCATCCCCCTTTGCCCTTTACCAATTGGAGCAAACAAATCTAAAATACGTGTCGAATAATTATCCGCCGTCGAAGACAAGTTTAACTTTTCCTCAGGAAATAAAGGTGTTAAATATTCAAAGTTGATCCGATCGCGAATTTCGTCCGTTGTTTTCCCATTCACAGATTCCACTTTCAATAAAGCGAAATACTTCTCCCCTTCTTTCGGTGGACGAATCTTTCCTAAAATGGTATCTCCTGTTTTCAAACCAAACATTTTGATTTGAGATGGCGACACATAAATATCATCCGGTGATGCCAAATAATTGTAATCCGAAGAACGCATAAAACCGTATCCACCTTCTTGCATGATTTCCAAAACCCCCTCATTATCAATTAAACCATCCAATTCTTTGATGACTTGATTGTAATTATTGCGGTGCTGGCGATGCTGATGCTGTGGCTGTTGGGCCGGCGCATCTTCTTTCGGTAAGGTACTTAAATCGACCGGAGCGTCAGTAGGTGAAACCTTATCAGCTGCCAAAGGTGCGTCGCTCGTCACGAATGACGTATCCACTTCCTCGGGTTCGATGATGCCAGCTACTTCAATAGGTGCCTCGTCGGCATTCGCTGGTTTTCCTTTACGGGCACGCACATTACGTGCTGGCTTCGCCGAAGCTGTTTCTTCGGACACTTCAGGAGTAGATTCAGCTACAGGAGCTTCTCCCATGGGTAATAAAGGAGCTTGTTCTTCTGATGTTTTTTGAATTCGTTGACGCTTAGGACGGTTTGATGAATCGGATTTATTATCCATAAAAGGGAAATATGTTGATATTTTTTGATGAAACAAACCCCAAAATTCAATAAATAATTCTCTTAAAAACTGATGCACAATCCTTTGGATGAGCAACACAACAGAGAAAACTTGGGTGATTTGTTAACAGAAACGTTTACGACATTGAAACGTTGTGCAATACTACATTAGAGTTATTGAATTGTCAAGCATTATTTCCTGTTTTTAATGTAATTAATCGATAAACGCATTTTTTCAGGACATCCTTGTCGGAATTGCCCCTTGTTTCGTAGTTTTACACACAATTATGCCAAACACGAATCCAGCTAATATACGCCTGATCAATGCCTTAAGCGAACGAAAATCCGCAGGGCTCTTGCGTGCTTTGGCATCCGTGGACCAGTTGACCGATTTCTGTTCCAATGATTATTTAGGCCTTGCCAAAAATCGGGAATTAGCAAACCAAATTTCCGAGGATCTTCAAGTATGGCAAAGCCAACAAGACCTAAATTCACCCATCAATGGCTCGACGGGATCCCGCTTAATTTCAGGAAACCATTCCTATACGGAAGATTTTGAAACCACATGCGCAGCCCTGCATCATGCCCCGGCAGCCCTGCTTTTTGGCTCAGGCTTCGAAGCAAATATGGGATTAATTGCTTCCCTGGCGCAAAAAGAAGATGTTATTTTCTGCGATAAATTATTGCATGCGAGTTTAATTGACGGCCTCCGTTTAGCGCCTGCAGAAAGACGAATATTCAAACACAATGATCTAACAGATTTGATCCATTTATTGGAGCAATATCCGTTAGAAACCATTAAATGGGTGGTGGTTGAATCCATCTATTCCATGGATGGCGATGTAGCACCCCTGAAAGAATTGGTCGAACTCAAAGCTAAATACAACTTTGAATTAATTGTAGACGAGGCGCATGCAGGAGGTGCTTATGGACCACAAGGCGCTGGATTGTGCGTAGAATTAGGAATCCAAGATTCGATTTTTGCGCGTGTGATCACATTTGGCAAAGCCTGGGGAAATGCGGGTGCGGTGGTTTTGGGTTCGGAAGCGCTTCGCGACTACCTAGTCAATTTTGCCAGACCCTTTATTTATTCAACAGCACCTACACCTCATCACATATTGAGTTTAAACACGGCTTTGAGCTTTGTAGCCAAGGCAGATGCGGAACGAAATGCGTTACAAGAAAACATTCACTATTTCAGAAGCCTGCAAACGGCTAATGAATGGGGCGCAAGCCAAACCGCGATTCAAACCTTTTTTGTGACAGGAAACGAAGCCGTACGTACCAAAGCCGCACAAGCGCAAGCGGCAGGCTTTGCGGTAAAACCCATCGTTTTCCCAACAGTACCCAAAGGAAAAGAACGTATCCGAATTACCCTAACAGCATCTACTTCGAAGGAAGCGATGCAGCAACTCATACATACGCTAGAATCTAATGCCTAAGCAATACATCATCGCCGGAATCGGCACCGAAATAGGAAAAACAGTTTGCTCGGCAATTGTCACCAAAGCCTTGCAAGCAGCTTATTGGAAACCTGTACAAGCAGGGAATTTAACGGATGGAGATGCTTACTGGGTCCAACAATGGGTTCCG
>JBDLUL010000189.1:0-5179 GCA_039805345.1 Bacteroidota bacterium
CCTAAAAAAGGAGCGAAAATTCGATGGGTTCCGAGTATTCCATCGAGGATAATTTCAAGGATTTCGATGTTGATTAGGACGAATCCAAGGTAAATCAACAGGTGCATTATGCCGACAAATGGCTTTTCAAACATCTTCTTTTGCCCTAAAGCAAGCAATAGAACGCGTTTCCAGCGTTCCTTTGAATTCGTAATACTTATTGGTTTTGCGAGATGAATTGTTTTTGCAATTTGTCCAAAACGCCTAGCTATCAGATAGCCCATGGCTAGAAGTAGTGCGATGAAGCTTATTTGAGTCATGTTGATTGTGTTCTGGGTAAACGCTGCCGGGGTCTGCGACCCCGGCAGCGTTACCGAAATCCAACACCAAACTACCTCAAAAACATGAGAGAAAAAAATCAAAATCATGATAATTTTTATCTATTTATTTCAAATATATAAAACAGCATATGCTCAAATTTGAAGAAAAAATAAAATGAAGAACTTCACTGAACCCCTTATCGAAAATAAGGTTTTCCATATCTATACACGCGGTATTGACAAGAAACCTATATTTCTTTCAGACAAACATTACCGATCATTTCTCTGGAAATATCAAAAGAAGGTTAGTCCCTATGTTGACACTTTTGCTTTCTGTCTGTTAGGTAACCATTTCCACCTATTAATCCGGATTAAAACTTATCAAGAGATTGATAAACTGACTGATCTAAAATTACTCCCAAAACCCAAAGGTCCAATTGGCCTATTTATTAGCAGAGCATTAGGCGATATTTTGAATTCACATGCGCAAATGTTCAATCGTGCAACTGATCGAACGGGAGGTTTATTTGAATCGCCCTTCAGAAGAAAACCCGTGGATTCATTGATTTACTTGACACATTTAATCAAATACATTCATTTAAACCCAGTAAAGCACGAAATTTATGGGAATTACGAATTCTACCCCTACTCATCCTACCACGAATATTTAAAATTCAAACCAAGAATTATTAATAAAAATGATGGTCTTAATTTTTTCGGAAACCTGGCGATTTTTGAAAAATTTCATGAAACTGACACTTCTTCCGAAGAAAAAATATCCAAGTTATTGATAGAATAAAATCGAATATAACACGTTTGAGCGGTAACGCTGCCGGGGTCTGCGACCCCGGCAGCGTTTACTACATTTCCTTTTTCAAAAACCGCCCCGTTTCACTTCCCTTCACCTTGCAAATCTCCTCCGGAGTACCGGAAGCAACCAATTTACCTCCTGCATTACCTCCCTCAGGCCCCATATCAATCACATAATCCGAAACTTTAACTACATCTAAGTTATGCTCGATAATCAACACGGTATTCCCCTTATCCACCAACTTCTGTAAGACATCCAGCAACAATTTAACATCCTGAAAATGTAATCCCGTTGTAGGCTCATCTAATACATATAAGGTCTTACCTGTATCCTTTTTTGATAATTCTTCTGCTAATTTTACACGTTGCGCCTCGCCACCAGACAATGTCGTAGCGTGTTGACCCAAAGTGATATAACCCAAGCCCACTTCAGACAAGGTTTGTACCCGCCGATGAATGCGCGGTTGGTGTTCAAAAAACTCCAAGGCCTGCTCCACCGTCATATCCAACACATCCGAAATGGATTTCCCCTTAAATCGAACCTCCAGGGTTTCTCGATTAAAACGCTTTCCTTTACAGGTCTCACATTCAACCAATACGTCCGGCAAAAATTCCATCTCAATTTTCTTACGACCTGCTCCCTCACAATCTTCACAACGACCGCCCTTCACATTGAAACTAAATCGGCCGGCTTTATAACCCCGAATCTTTGATTCCGGCAACTCGCAATACAATGCACGGATATCCGTGTACATATTTGTATAGGTCGCTGGATTTGACCGTGGGGTACGCCCAATAGGTGACTGATCTACCTCAATAATCTTATCAATATGCTCTAGACCCGAAATCGACTTGAAAGGCAACGGATCTCTTTTACTGCGATCAAAGTGTTGCTTTAACTTTAACACCAAAGTGTCATGAATCAACGTTGACTTTCCAGAACCCGATACGCCTGTCACCGTAATGAATTTTCCCAAAGGAAATGAGACCGAAACACCCTTTAAATTATTACCTGATGCGCCTTTCAATTCGATGGAGTTCCCGTTCCCCGCACGACGTTTAACCGGAGCCTTAATCGCCAATGTTCCATTCAAAAATTGCGCGGTAGGAGTTCCTAATTTTACAAACTCCGCTGGAGTTCCACTTCCAATCACCTGCCCGCCATGTCGGCCTGCACCCGGACCAATATCCAAAATATAATCGGACTCTAGCATCATATCCTTATCATGCTCCACGACCAATACGGAATTACCCAAATCACGTAGATCCTTCAAAGCCTGTATCAACTTTTCATTATCCCGCTGGTGCAATCCAATCGAAGGCTCATCCATAATGTACAAAACCCCGACCAGCTGCGTCCCTATTTGGGTAGCTAACCGGATCCGTTGGGACTCCCCGCCAGACAAGGTCTTCATCGGTCGATCCAAAGTCAAATAAGTCAACCCAATTTGGGTCAAAAAGGAAACTCGCTTCCGAATTTCTTTCAATACTTCCGATCCAATTTGCAATTGGCGTTCTGAGATACGCGAATCGATGTCTTCCAACCAAGCAGCTAGCTCAGCTATATCCATTTGGGCCAATTCTCCAATATGCTTATCTGCAACCTTAAAATGCAACGCTTCCTTCTTCAATCGATAACCCTTGCATTCCGGGCACGTCTTGATCACTAAAAAATCACGTAACCAATCCTGCGTTTTCTCAGAACCACTCTCCTGCTGACGCTTTAAAAAATTGATTATCCCATCATATTTTGAATTCCAGTCGGAACCCACATATTTCTTAGACGGTACTGGAACGGGTTCATCCGTCCCATATAACATCACCTCAACAGCCTCACGAGGGAACTTGGCAATGGGTGTTGACAAACTGACCTGATAAGGTTTTAACAATACCTCCAATTGCTTAAAAATCCATAACTCTCTATATTCGCCAATCGGCGCAATGGCACCGCGTAGGATACTTAAAGAAGTATCCGGAATAACTGATTCCTCCGTAATTTCTTCTACGACTCCAAGCCCTGAACAGCAAGGGCAAGCCCCATATGGACTATTGAATGAAAAGGTATTGGGAGCCGGCTCATCGTAAGACAAACCCGTTTTGGGATCCATCAATGTCTGAGAAAAATAATGCAATTTATTCGAGGCATCCAAGACAAAAACTTGTCCCTTACCCACATTCATGGCTGTTTGTAAACTTTGAGACAAACGAACACGCTCATCTTCTGTAATTACTAATCGATCTACAACCACTTCAATATCATGTACCTTAAAGCGATCTAATTGCATCTTGGGTTCGATATCCATCACTTCCCCATCGACACGCACTTTGGTATATCCCCATTTGGCAATCTGCACAAACAATTCGCGGTAATGACCCTTTCGTCCCTTAACTACGGGAGCAAGCAAAACAACCTTACCGTTCGCAAACTGTGAAAGCAAGGTCCCAATAATTTGATCGACCGACTGCTTCACCATCTTTTCCCCACTCAAATACGAGTAAGCCTCTGATGCACGCGCATACAATAAACGTAAGAAGTCATAAATCTCCGTGACGGTACCCAGGGTCGATCGCGGATTTTTAGAGGTCGTTTTTTGCTCGATGGAAATAACCGGTGACAAGCCTTCAATCTTATCTACATCCGGACGCTCCATGTTGCCCAAAAACGAACGCGCATAAGCCGAAAAGCTCTCCATGTAGCGACGCTGCCCTTCGGCATAAATGGTATCAAAGGCCAAAGAAGATTTTCCTGATCCTGAAATACCCGTCACGACGACCAGCTGATTCCGAGGAATCGAAACATCAATATTCTTCAAATTGTGCTCACGAGCACCCAATACCTCAATATGTGAAAAACCCGTTAAGTCCATGCCTGCTGCTAAAAATTCAATCCATAAAGGTACAAAAAAAGAGGCTGCCCTTTTCGGAGCAGCCTCAAGAAAAATGAGTTTATCTTATTTATTCAATAACTCATCAAATGTAATGCTTACATAGTACATACTTCCCACTGTTGGGTTAGCCCAACCCGTTGTGTATGGTGTACCAAATAAGTTAGTAGCTCCTACTTTTAAGATAGATTTCAAGCCTGACAATTTCTTGCTCACTTGTGCATCTAATGTATTAAATGAAGGAATTAAACTTTGTTGAGACTGATTGACCACTTGGTTAACAATCGACGATTGCCAAACAAATTTCTCTTGGTATCTCCAAACTGCGTTGACACCCCAACCAGATCCACCGATGTTACGGTTACCGATTGTAATGTTTGTGCGGTAGTTTGGCGTGTTAAATGCCAACTGGTAATTATTCAAACCACCATTATCCTTCACTGCATTATAAGATACGTTCGTTCCTAAAGTCCAGTTAGATCCTAATTGGTAATCTAAACTTAAGCCCCATCCGTTTGTAACAACTTCATTGTCAACGTTTGAAGGGAAAGAGTAAAGTTTGTTACCCAAAACTGCAGGATCTTGATGCTGCGCAGGCGTTTGAACAACAACTTGACCAGCAGAGAAGTTGGTGAAGTTTGATTGATATACATAGAAATCAGCCAAGATACGATCACCTAAAAATCCTTTATAACCGAATTCAAGTGTGCGAACTTGCTCAGGCTTCCAGGCTTTTGATTGATATGGAGCTGGCTTCCCAGCTAATACCGATTGCAAGGTAAATGAGTTACCTGAAAGTTTGTAACGATCTTGAACTACCGCTAAACCTCCCAATAAACGAGCAGAAGGAGTCTGTAAATCAATGTATTGATCTTGTGTTGTAGGAATACGGAAACCTGTTTGGTAAGACGCACGGAAGTTTGAACGACCCTCAGAGTAAACACCTGACAAACGTGGGCTAAATTGTCCTTCAAAGTTTTCGTTCTTATCATAACGCAACGAACCTGTCAATTTGAATTTGTCAGCGAACATTTTCTTCGCCACTTGTGCATAAGCACCAAACTCATTGATTGTAAATTCATTTCCTGCATTATCTAATGCAAACAAAGAACCTTCAGAGTTCAATGCATATTGACGATAATTTGCACCTACAATCATTTCAACTTTGTTGTTCAACTTTTCAGT
>JBDLUL010000190.1:0-14543 GCA_039805345.1 Bacteroidota bacterium
GCATTCAACATGTTCACATAAGCCTGCTCGATGTTTTGACGCAAGGTCAAACGCGCACGCTCTGCTTCAATCTCCGCATTTTCCTTCTGCAAGCCCGCCTGTACAACACGTGTGCGATTCGCATATTTCGCAAATATCGGGATGTTTAAATTCAATGAAATAACCTTATTCTGCGTGTTATTCAACTGGTCAAAATACCCCACCGTTGACCCTTCGCCATATTTAGGCTGCACTGTCGATACCGGATAAGATGTCCCGCCAATGGCGACCGAACCTAAATTAACCGTCTGTGTTCCCAGCAATTCTATCGTTCGCAAGGCATTGGATTGATTTGCCGACCAGCTTCCACTCATCGATAGGGTAGGAAGGCGGAAAGCCTTCGCTACATCAACACCTTTAGAAGCGCCTTGCACGCGGAAGTCCGCCGCACGAACCAAAGGCTGAATATCAAGCGCTTTGGCATAAATCGCATCTACGGATAAATCATAGGCCTTTGAAGAAGGAACTGGAACTTGGATGCGTTGCAAATCAAACATCCGGATGCTCGAGTCATTTAATAGTTGTTGCAATGTCAATTTGTTGATGTCCAAAGAACTTTGGAATGACACCACATTGGATTCTTCATTGGCCAATTGCGCCTTTAAATCCAACACATTCGACACTGGCAATGTCCCAGCAGTCACCAATTTCTGCGTACGATCAATCTGCAATTTCGTGATTTCGGTCTGCGCTTTGGCAATGGATAATTGATCCTCTGCATTCAAAATCGATAAATAAGATAAAACGACCTGCAAGGCAATGTTTTCGCGCATCGATTGCAAATCTTGCTGCGTTGCCTTCAACGTAAACTCGTTTTGTAAAATGGTATTACGCAATTGACCTCCATTAAAAAGGGTCAAATTCGCATTCAAACCGACGTTATTGTAATTGATGTTACGCGAATCGTATCCGTTGGTATACGGGTTAATCGACCGACCAAAACTCGCCGCCTGATTAATATTTCCCCCCACAGTCGGCAATTGATTGTATTTCGCTTGTTGGTACGTCAACTCCGCATTCTTCAGGTTTACCTCATAAGACTTTACGGTCAAATTATGCTGAAGCGCGATATCCACCGCTTGGCTTAAATTCAAATGCACGAATGCGGCATTGCCTTGAATCGCGGTTTGCGCGTGAGCTCCCCAGGACAATCCTGCCAACAAGGTAAGCGAAAGGTATTTTTTAATAGACATAGGCGTCGATAGAATTAGTTCACAATAATACACAAATGCGTTTGGTACAAACTTGATTTTTGGATAAACGGCAAGAGTCGCTGATAAAATCCGCGATTACTGCACAACAGGAAAACGGCGCTTCGCCTCTGCACGCGAAAACGCATTAAAATGCCACCACTCAAATTCAATCCGCATGAAACCTGCCGACTGCATCGCTTCCCGCAAGATCAAGCGATTTTGATAGGCTTGAGGGCTTAATTTACCCGATTTCAACAAGATCTGCTCCTTCGATGGATAAGCCAATTCACCAAAAAAATCATATTTCGTTCCCATATCCAGCGCCTTGCCATCGGCATCTGCTACGGTCAAATCCAAGGCAGATCCGTAGTTGTGGATGGAATGCTGCTTCGGGTCGGCCACATATTTTTGGCGTTCCGCGGGAGGATACTGCGTCAATGTATTCCACAAAACCCATTGAATGGATAGGGGACGCGCTGCGTCGTAAATTAATAAATGATACCCTGGGTGTTGCTTTTCCAAGGCTGCTTGTGCCTTATTCAACATAAGCAAGACCGGCTTTTGGACGTATGCATGTTTTAAACAGCCATAAACAGCCTTTCCCATGAAATTATCTGCTGTCCCATATTTCAATTCCACGAGGACTCCGGGCGCATTTGTGCTTACTTCCACTAAGCCCTGTTTTTCCATGGCCGATTCATACGAGCAGGTCGTTTTTTGTGACCAAGCAGCAAAGGAGAACAGGAGGAAGGCAATCGTGCGCATAATAATCGAAGATTTTCCCTAAATTTAACCAAATTTCCCCGACCCTATGGCATTAAATTGGATTTGGTTTTTATTCTTCGGTGTGGCTTTTGTGGTCGCAATTATTCAATACATCTTCTTTGGTAATGCCGAAATATTCAAAATCCTGGTCGACGGAATGTTCGATTCCGCCGAATTAGCCGTGATGAAAATTGCCTTGCCGCTTGCCGGCGTGATGACCTTTTTCATGGGGATTTTGCAAGTAGGAGAGAAGGCGGGTGCGATTCAATTTTTGGCCAAGCGCATTGGACCTTTTTTCACCCGTTTGTTTCCAGAGATTCCCAAAGACCATCCGGTACACGGGCAAATGATCATGAACTTTTCAGCCAATTTATTAGGCCTAGACAATGCCGCGACGCCCTTTGGGCTAAAGGCTATGCAGAGTTTACAAGAAGTTAACCCGAATAAAGAAACGGCATCAAACCCGCAAATCATGTTCTTGGTTTTGCATTCCGCGGGCCCCGTGTTAATCCCCTTAAGCATCATGGCCCAACGGGCCATTTACGGTGCGCAAGATGCCTCCGATATTTTCATTCCTTGCCTCATGGCAACTTATGCCACGACGATTACTGGGCTAATTTTTGTGTCCATTAAACAAAAAATCAACTTATTAGAACCCGTACTTTTTGCTTGGCTGGCCGGACTAACCGCCTTTCTGGGTGCCATCTTATGGTACTTCAGTTCCTTGCCCAAAGAAGCCATTGAGATACAATCCAAAGTCATTTCAAATGGCATTCTATTCCTATTAATCTTCTCCTTTATCGCCGCCGCGATGCGCAAGAAAATCGACATTTTCGGAACCTTTGTTGAGGGCGCCAAAGGTGGATTTGAAACTTCGGTTAAGATTATTCCCTACCTCGTAGGGATGCTCGTGGCGATCTCTTGCCTTCGCAATTCGGGGGTTTTGGGATATATGGTCGACGGAATCAAATACCTGGTGGATTTGTCGGGCATCGATAACCGCTGGGTGGATGCCATGCCTACAGCACTTTTGCATCCGGTAAGCGGAAGTGGATCACGGGCAATGATGATTGATACGATGAAAACCTTTGGTTCGGATTCGTTTGTGGGGCGCTTATCTTGTGTTTTCCAAGGCTCCGCCGAAACGGTTTTATACGTGGTCGCGTTATACTTTGGATCGGTTCAAGTCCGCAACATTCGCTATACGTTGTGGGCGGGGTTATTGGCTGATTTTGTCGGGATTGTGACAGCTATCTGGGTGAGCTATTTGTTCTTTGGCTAATTCAAAGGTAAAACCAAAGCAAGGTTTCCTCCGATAACATCGGGTTTCCAAAGACCTTTGTCGGCACCTATCGATGCCTTTAATTGCGCATCATAGCCCATCAACTGTACGGGACGTTGCCATTGCAAGCCGAAAGAATACTGCCGTTTAACCGGAACGTTTTCTTGACCAAACCAGCCGATGGAATTCGATAAAGAGCCGCGGAATAAAAAGGAATTTTCACCCAAATTAGCCTCAATGCCTACATAAAAAGATTCCACCCGATTGTTATCATAATAAGTCCCGCTCGTAGGTGATAGTTCGGTCTCGGAATCCAGGGTCATCATAGGCGTTCCGAGCCCCTTGCCGGCATAGGTCCAGCCATCCCGGTAAACAGCGTTGTTGAAGTAATTGTCAAGCCCTCGATTAATATTTGAATCGTTAAAAACGGAACCTCCTTGAGATGCCGTATTCAAGTATTCTAGGACTACCTTGGTAATCCCTTGATCAGCCTTTCGTGTAAAGGCGATTCCATGAAGTCCATCGGTGATATTATTTCCATGGTACAGGGATCCATCCTCATAAATGCTTTGTCGGTAAAAAAAGAGCTTCGCCTTTTCCCAGTCGACCTCCATCCCCACATCGATCGTACCCAAGTGATTGCCTAAGCGATTCCAGCCATCGTTAATGCCATAGGTAGCGGTATCTCCACCCACAACGTTCATACTTTGGCCTGTAATCATGTAATAGTACTCTTTGAGGCCAGTAGCAATTTTTCCATTTTTCGCAGAGAAATTACCTGGATCCGCGTATTTCAGCGTTCCGCCCCATTGTACTTGGTGATTAAATCCGCCGTAAAATTTGAGCAGCCAATTAGGCTTTCCGAGTCGGCCGTAAAAGGATTTTTGATGTAAATAAACGTTGGAAACATCACTTCGTTGGTTATCAAACCATCCATGCGCATAATTGCCTTTGAAGCCGACGATGCCTTGAACGAATTCAGGCGCCCAATAGTCTTGAACAACCAGGTTAATCATCGGCATAGGCAGCGCATTCCCCGACCATATAATTGATCCCGAACTAAGCGTTGAATCAACTAAACCCTGAATTTGTTTTTTGCGCCCCGCCTGTAATTCAAAAATGCCAACCTTTCCCGTTAAATAGGCTTCTTGCAATAAAACATCTGCTTTTGTCTCTGTTAAATTGACCAAAGCGCGAACGCCATAACCCCAACTGGTGCGCGTATTCACTTCTGTGAAATCGCTCATAGAAACCGCTGCTGTGGCAAAACTTTCCTTTGTTGGAACGGCACCGTATTGATTAGCGCGTAACCAAAATGGGGTATAAGATCCGCTCGTAATTCCAGCGCCCAGCTCAATGCTTGGTTGGCCCATTTCTTGTGAAAATACACCAAAGGATACTAAGCTGAAAAATATAAACGCGCGAAGACGCATGAAAAAGGGTTTAGGTTTGCAAAATACGAAAAAAGTATGAAGGTTTTGTAAAGGTGCGAAACCTCGGGTCCTGATATAATATCTGCAATCGTAGAGACGCGATACTTCGCGTCTATCTTTTTAATAAATCTTAGCGGGTAGACGCAAAGTATCGCGTCTCTACGATTTTTGCATTCTCATTAAGCCTCCGGACTAGCGACTGAAAACTGACCACTACCGACTTTACTCCACCCTCGCCACCAATTCAAACCCTAACGAATCAATCCGTAAACGAACCTCATGCCGATTTTTAATCCCCATCACTTCTGCCTTTTGGCCTTTTAGAGCACCCGCATCAATGGTAATAAAATCGCCCACTTGAAGGGTCTCGCCCAATACTTCTACTGCTGCATGCTCCGATAAAAATTGTTGGATCGCTAGGATTTCATCGTCTTGTATGACGGCTGGCTTTTGTAACCAATAAACAAAATTAACAACGCCCAGGGTCCGACGAACCGTGGCGCTTTGCTTATCTAAATCAATGTTGACAAAAACATAGGAACGAAAAAGAGGCTCTTCGGTGACTTTACGTCGGTCAGACCACTGTTTTTCGCGCTTATTCACGGGACAGTAGGCTTCGATACCTGCTTCTTTTAAGCGCAGGGCTACTTTTTTCTCAGTTCGTGATTTCGTGTAAACTGCATACCAAGCCATATTACAAGCGGGCGTCTACGATGGATTTAGCTAAAACCGATTTGATGTCGAAAAGCACCCCATCCTTGGCTTTCAATTCGCCGTAGGCGAGATCCAAAAATTCGCGGTGCGCCACGGTTAACACAATGGCATCATAAGCTTTGCCCAATTCAGAAACCAAATTGATTCCATGCTCATGGGTTACCTCTTTCGCATTGGCCCATGGATCATACACATCCACCTCCATACCGAAATCAATCAGTTCCTTGTAGATATCAACGACACGCGAATTGCGAATATCTGGACAGTTTTCTTTGAACGTAATTCCCAACATCAAGGTCTTGGCACCTCCGATTTTCTTACCCTTTTGAATGAGCAATTTGACAAGCTTGTTGGCCACAAAAATCCCCATGTTGTCATTCACCCGGCGGCCGGACAGAATAACCTGCGGATAATAGCCCAAACTCTCCGACTTATGCAATAAATAGTATGGGTCGACCCCAATACAGTGACCGCCCACTAAACCGGGCTTAAAATTCAAGAAATTCCATTTGGTACCTGCGGCTTCAAGGACTTCCGTCGTATCAATGCCCATCCGATCAAAAATCAGCGAAAGCTCATTAACAAACGAAATATTCACGTCGCGTTGGGCATTTTCAATCGCCTTGCTCGCCTCGGCAACCTTTAACGATGACGCCTTGTGCGTCCCGGCCACAATAATCGATTTGTATAATTGATCTACCCACTCGGCAATTTCCGGCGTAGAACCCGAAGTAACCTTTTTAATTTTTGTCAAGGTGTTTACCTTATCACCTGGATTAATCCGTTCAGGCGAATAGCCACAGAAGAAATCTTGATTAAATATCAACCCCGAATGCTTTTCAAGCACCGGAACACAATCCTCCTCCGTACATCCTGGATATACCGTGGATTCGTAAATCACGACATCCCCTTTTTTCAAAACCTTTCCGATCATCTCGGAAGCTTTCAACAAAGGACTCAAATCGGGTTTTTTAAAATGGTCGATGGGCGTGGGAACGGTAACGATAAACGTATTACAGCTTGACAAATCTGTCACCTGTGAAGAAAAACGCAAATTTTTTGATTCTGCTAATTGGGCAGCGCTAACTTCTTGGGTGCGATCCACCCCCGACTTTAATTCATCAATACGCGAAGCGTCAATATCAAAACCCAAGGTTGGATAAATCTTTCCAAACTCCACCGCCAGCGGAAATCCCACATAGCCCAAACCTATAATCGCAATCGATGGATTCATCTTATTTGGTAAATAATTGTACATCCGAAGCCATCATGTCTTTCACCAAAGCCGGCAAATCATATTGCAATTTCCAACCTAATTGTTCTTTCGCTTTCGTTGGGTCGCCTATCAATAATTCCACTTCCGTTGGACGGAAATAACGAGGATCTACCGCAACAACTTCTTTACCTATTTCAACTTGATACAAGGGGTTATTGCAAGCTGCAATCGTTGCAATTTCATGCACGCCCTCACCCGTAAAATTAATTTCTATGCCTACCTCACTAAATGCCATCCGAATAAAATCACGAACCGTTGTCGTAATGCCGGTCGCGATGACAAAATCCTCGGGTTTCTCTTGTTGCAAGATTAACCACATGGCTTCAACGTAATCTTTGGCATGGCCCCAGTCGCGTTTCGCGTCTAAGTTTCCTAAGTATAATTTATCTTGTTGGCCCATCGCAATCTGCGCAACCCCCCGTGTAATTTTTCTAGTTACAAAGGTTTCTCCGCGCAAAGGCGACTCGTGGTTAAACAAGATTCCGTTCACGGCAAACATATCATACGCTTCCCGGTAATTCACGGTAATCCAGTAGCCATATAATTTGGCAACCGCATACGGAGAACGTGGATAAAAGGGTGTTTTTTCGGACTGTGGTACCTCTTGTACCAAACCGTATAATTCAGACGTAGATGCCTGGTAAATTTTTGTTTTTTTCGTTAAGCCCAACAAACGAACGGCTTCCAAAATACGTAAGGTACCGATTCCGTCTACTTGAGCCGTATATTCCGGTTCGTCAAAAGATACTTTTACATGCGACATTGCACCTAAATTGTAAATTTCGTCCGGCTGAACATCTTGAATGATGCGAATAATGTTCGTAGAATCACTTAAATCACCATAATGCAAGTGGAAATTCGATGCATCAACATGCGGGTCTTCGTATAAATGATCAATGCGTTGCGTATTGATTAAAGAACTTCTGCGCTTAATTCCATGAACAACATAATTCTTGCTCAACAACAATTCTGCCAAATAGGCTCCATCCTGACCCGTAATACCCGTAATTAAGGCAACTTTTTTATGCTGTGACATACATTCAATTTAATGATTCCTCGCGGAAGTTTTTCAAACCCCAAAATTACGAAAATTTAGCAGAGCACTAAAGCTAATTCGTGAAAACACATTGTTTTATTCATACAATGCCAAAATAGCCTTTTCGTGTTTAGCATAAATCGCTTTGCGCTTCAACTTCAATGTAGGGGTAATTTCACCATCCTGAACCGTGAATAAACGAGGTAATAAAACAAATTTCTTCACCTGCTCGTATTTCGCTACAGATCCCATGGTTGACATAACCTCTTCCTCCAACTTCCTAAATACATCTTTGTTAGTAATCAATTCTTCAGGTGTACCAACGGGTATTCCATGTTGCTTGCACCACACACCCAAAGCCGCAAATTCTGGAATAATTAGTGCCGAAGGGAATTTTTGGCCTTCGCCTACCACCATGCATTGCTCGATAAACGCGGATTCTTTTAATTTATTTTCCACCAACTGAGGAGCAACATATTTACCACCCGATGTTTTGAAAATTTCCTTTTTGCGATCCGTGATCTTTAAATACTTTCCATCCACCATTTCACCGATATCCCCGGTGTGGAACCAACCGTCTTTATCAACCGCCTCGGCAGTCGCTTCTGGATTCTTGTAATAACCTACCATCACAGAATCCCCACGCACACAAATTTCCCCGTCTTCTGCTATTTTCAATTCCATGCTATCCACCAAGGTTCCCACACAGCCGATTCGGAAATCAGGTGGGTTTACTTGCGATACTGATATAACGGGCGATGTTTCGGTTAAGCCATAACCTTCGCTCACCGGAACACCTGCCGCCCAAAAAACACGTGATAAACGCGGTTGTAATGCCGCCGAACCCGAAGCAATTAAACGTACATTTCCTCCCAAAGCTTCACGCCATTTACTGAAAATCAATTTGCGATAAACCGCCAATTTTATGGAATCTACAAATCCCAATTTAACCATGGGGTCATATTGTAAACCAAATTCGATTGCACCGAAAAAGAGTTTACGTTTGATGCCCGTCAACTCATTTCCTTTGGCTAAAATCTTGTCATATACTTTCTCTAATAAACGTGGAACGGAAGCAAACATCGATGGCTTAACCTCTTTGATATTATCCGCGATGGTCTCCATACTCTCTGCATAATACACAGAAACGCCATAAGACATGTACATGTAAATATCCGTACGCTCGTAAATATGACAAAGCGGTAAAAAACTCAATGCTCGATCCGTCGCATACAAATCAAAAAACTTGCCCCGAATTAATGCTTTTACGTTTGAAACGATATTGTGATGGGTCAACATTACACCTTTTGGTCGGCCAGTTGTACCAGACGTATAAATCAAGGTTAACAAATCATCCGGTTTAACCGCATCCATTAAAGGCTTTAATGGCGAACGATCTTGACCAAAACCTGCATCCTTTACATCTGTCCACATATCAGCTCCTTCGACAGGATCAAAGGTGTAGACCTTTTTTATTTTACGATTACCCTTAGAAGCCTCTTTAGCTTTTAAGTACAATTCCTCTCCCTCTACAAATACATACTTTACCTCCGCATTCTCAAAAATGAATGTATAATCTTCGACCGTAATGGTTGGATACATCGGCACTGAAACGGCACCAATCAATTGAATAGCAAAGTCGATGAAATTCCATTCCGGCCTGTTACCAGAAATGATAGCAATTTTATCGCCTGGCTTAATCTTCAAGGCCAAAAGTCCTAAAGCAATATCTTGAATCGTTTCCAAGGTTTCTTCAGAACTATATTTTCGCCATTCGCCGTTTCGCTTCAGACAGAAAAGATCCGATTTGTGAAGCTGGTCGTAAATAGGCAATAAATCAAATACACGGGTGAAATTTGAAAATTCAAGCATGAGTTAAGTTTGTTGGTAATGAAGATCAAAGTTAACAAAAGAGCCTCTTCATTTGCACTTTTATACGATTTTTTTGTACCCAAGGGTCACTTGTCCACAAGTTATCCACAATATAGGGGGTTATAATATGCTATTTTATCTGTTTTATTGTTTTCTATCGGATAAAATATCAATATAGAATCAAAATAAGGATACCCCGCCAGCGTAAATTCCTTTTTCTTCTTTTATCCACATACATAAATTAAAAAAAGAAAAACTTTTTAAAATCTTTTCTTTGTTTCTCTTTGTTGTTCTATGTGGATATGTTGATAAGTCTAAAATTGATTTGTAATTAACTATCAATCAGCATAATAATAATTCAAAGTATCTTCTTCTTCTGTGGATAAGATTTCCTGATCACGTGGATAAGTGTGGACTTATGCACATTTTCCACAAGGCGCTCTATATTGTCCACATTCGTTCACATGAATTGTGGATAAAATGGGGGTTTATTGGACACTTATCAACACATCCGTAATCTGGAAGTTGGCCTTCAATTTTATCTTGCTTGGGAAGAAATAGATAGACTCCGGTTTTTCTTTTGTTTTAAAGTTGCCTAAATCCCAAAGTCCATTCCCGTTACGATCTTCAATGGCACGTAACTCATATAAACCAGGTTCCACGTGTGGAAAATAGAAGGAATTCTGGCCAGATTGTTGATAAGCTAATACCTTTGTGTCTGATTTAATTAATTGAAATACATGTTTTCCTTCAGGTGATTTGATTTGGCCTGAAATACTTCCATAATTTTCTAAATCTTGAAATTCGAAGGATTGCGTAAAAGTTTGAGAAGAATCTTTTTCTACGCTCACAAAAGCGTGTTTCGCAAATTTCAAATCAAACTTAGCACGTAAGGGTAAGTAAGATTTTTGAATACTCAATTCGTTGACAAAGCTATTCCATCGATAGGCCTCATCAGGCAGCTGGATTTCTTCATCTGGGCCCGTTACGAATGATATCGCCTTTGTATTAATCAAAGCGACGGGCTTTGGAAATTTAATCACGATAGAATCCTCTGGACTTAATAAATGATTGCTTGCTGGAAAAACCTCTAAACGCAAGGGAGTATTAATTACCTTTTCCTTTTTGTTTGGCTCACGGAATTTTAATTTTAAAGATAAAGTAGCGATCCGATTTAAGGAATCTGTAACGGTTGCCTCTATACGCACAGTATCTTGATGTTCCACGTTGCCCACATAAAAACGGAGGTTTCGATTGGATTCAATTTGATAGGACAAGGTTTTTGGATGAATAGCAATTGCTTTCACGCCTCTTGATAATTCATATAAAACCGTCTTAGCCGTACTGGTCGTTTTGCTTATCTTCAAAGGGTCTTGATTCTGTAGCGCGATTTTAAAATCCTGCGTTTGGCTTTTTGTTAAGTCAATGTAGTTTTCCGTGATGAAATCAACAGGCTCTTTATTTGAATTATAGACCAAATTATTGTTGATATCATGAAAGGCCGCCAGGTAATATTTGCCTGCCGCAATGTTTTCAATCTGGTAATTTCCGGATGTATCTGTTTTGGTAAAGTAATAAGGTTTTGCCTGATCGATGCGTAGTGTATCTGTGAAGGGATATAGGCCAACCAAAATTGATTCCAATTTTTTATTTGTCTCTAAATGTTTCACTTGTCCGCTGATTTGCAAGGAATCAATGTCAGAACCCGAACTAAATACGAGCTTAATATTTTTTCCAATGTTGCGTTCCGACATATCTTCAATCGCATTTCTAAAATTGAATGTGTAAGTCGTGTTTTGATGAAGCGCTGAGTCTAATACCAGTGTTACACCCGTCGGGCGAATCCTTGTTTCATAAGTCCCAACATTGGGAGTGATCAACAATTCTTGATTCAAATTTCGAATATTCACATACTCATTGAAATTCAGCTCAACTTTTTTACCCGTATAGTTTTTGCTTTTATTTAGCGGAATGCTGCTAACAATTTTGGGTGCGAGCGTGTCTTTTTTCCCACCTGGAGGACTTGCGGTTTGTGCACAGCGCTGGAACATGCTCAAACTTAAGAACAGGATAAATGTAGCGAATGCGAGTTTGTGCAAGAATTTAGGCATGTTCAAAAATATAGATATTACTTGAATAATTTCCTGTTTTAAAATAGGCCAGCATGTTCGACCAAAGGCCAATGAAAAATGAGGCAACCAATTTTTTGCTTCCAGTTTTGTATTCGTGACTTAATAGTGCAATGTAAAAGCTATCAAATATTTGGCCGCGCTGTTTCACTAATTTAAAGCCATGCTTTTTTGCAACAGATTGGATTGTTTCCGGATTGAAATGATAGATGTGGCGTGGAACATCGTAAGCGGCCCAAAATTCCTTAAAATATCGTGCATCAAAGGATTTCGAATTTGGCAAAGCAAGCAACAATTTCCCGCTCGGTGTGATGCGCTTTTTGAAGAATTCGAAATAGGCATCAATTTCATATACGTGTTCTAAGACATGCCACAAACTGATAAGTTCAAATTGTGGGTCAACCGGAATGGCTTGTAAATTAGGATAGATACTTTGGCCCGTCAGTGAAGCAGCTCGCGCTGCCGTATCCGGATCTAACTCCATCCCAAATGTATTCCATCCGCGTTGCTGACAAGCATGTAAAAAGTGCCCGTTTCCACAACCAATGTCCAATAGGTTTTTCGTGCCTTGTTGGTCCCCTTGGATCAGATTCGTTTTTTGTTTCAGCGTGATATTCCGAACAGCATGGTAAAGTTTATTGATGAAACCTTTTTGCGTATTGCTATGCGAAATGTAATTCTCCGATTTATAAAAATAGCCTGCTTGTTCCGCCTCGGGTCTTGGATTTGTAAACAACAAATCGCAAGCTTCGCAACGAACGATGTCAAAGGTGTTTTTTGAAACGGTATAGTCTTTGGCCTGTAAAACACGTGTCATTTTTTGTCCACTACACGCCGGACAGTTTTTCAATGTTTCCATAATTAGCGACCCATGAATAATAATAAAATGGATACGTCGGCGGCAGAAACGCCCGAGATGCGACTTGCCTGACCGATCGTTTGCGGGCGGATAGATTTCAACTTGATTCGAGATTCTGTTGACAAGGTTTTGATTTTGTCATAATCGAAGTTGGCAGGGATAGCCAAATCTTCCATGCTCTTCATCTTATTTACCATCAAGCGTTCTTTCTCGATATAGCTCTCATACTTCACGATTATTTCGACTTGCTCAATAACTTCTTGTGAATAAGCGGCCTTGATAGGTTGGCCGATTTCGTGCTGAAGAATTTGCTCGAAACTTAAGTCGGAGCGCTTCAATAAATTAATCAATGGTGCCCCCTCTTTTAGCGTAGCTGTCCCCTGGCTTTGCAACCAATCATTAATTTCTGCTGGCTTCACTTTCGTTGTCTGAACGGTTTCAATTAACGCGGCGACTTGCTCCTTTTTATTTAAGTAGGTGTCTAAACGTTCTTGGGTTGCCAAGCCTAATTCATATCCTTTTTCAGTTAAGCGTTCATCTGCGTTATCTTGTCTTAGCAAGGTTCTAAACTCTGCACGCGATGTGAACATGCGGTATGGCTCATCCGTACCTTTGTTGATTAAATCGTCAATGAGAACACCAATGTAAGCTTCAGATCTTGACAGGGTGAATGCTTCTTTTTGATGCGCTTTTTGATGTGCATTAATACCCGCCATTAAACCTTGGCATGCCGCTTCTTCGTATCCTGTGGTTCCGTTGATTTGTCCCGCAAAGTATAAGCCCGATATACGTTTGGTTTCTAAAGTCGCGTTCAGTTGCGTTGGTGGAAAATAATCGTATTCGATGGCATAGCCTGGTCGGAACATTTTTGCATTTTCAAAACCCGGGATTAATCGGATCGCTTCAAATTGAATATCTTCAGGTAGCGAAGTCGAGAAACCATTTACATAAATTTCAACGGTATTCCAACCTTCGGGTTCAACGAAAATTTGATGTGAATCTTTGTCGGCAAAGCGATTGATTTTATCTTCTACCGAAGGGCAATAACGCGGCCCCAATCCTTTGATTCTTCCTGCGAACATAGGGCTGCGATCAAAG
Source organism: Bacteroidota bacterium (assembly GCA_039805345.1). Lineage (GTDB taxonomy): Bacteria > Bacteroidota > Bacteroidia > Cytophagales > Spirosomataceae > Aquirufa. The sequence goes on from JBDLUL010000190.1 coordinate 13,697, forward strand.
CCTTTGCGTAAGACTTCGTGTACTTTTTCGTTTGTATGCGTAATCCAACAAGAGCGCTGTTCTTGAATGGCCGATTTTGATAAGTACGAAAATGAACTTGGATTCTCGTCGCCTTTTTGTTCTTCCATTTTGGAATAATCCAGGCTCCGGCCATCCACACGGGGCGGCGTTCCGGTCTTCATCCGACCTGCCTCAAATCCCAATTGAATCAATTGTTCTGTGATACCTCCTGCCATAGGTTCGGCCATCCGCCCTCCTCCAAATTGTTTTTCTCCAATGTGTATCAAACCGTTTAAAAAGGTACCATTCGTTAATACGACCGTCGGCGCAAAATACTGCATACCTAGTCGGGTATTTACTCCTTTTACTTCGTCGTTTTCAACAATCAATCCTTCCACAGAATCTTGCCAAAAATCGACATTGGCATTTTGTTCCAAGGCCCAGCGCCACTCTTCCGCAAAGCGAGCTCTGTCGGATTGGCATCTTGGAGACCACATAGCGGGGCCCTTCGAACGGTTCAACATGCGAAATTGAATCATCGTTTTGTCGGAAATTATTCCGGACATTCCGCCAAGTGCATCAACTTCGCGAACGATTTGGCCCTTCGCCACACCCCCCATGGCAGGGTTGCATGACATCTGAGCAATCGTTTGCATGTTCATTGTAATCAACAACACTTTCGAGCCCATTTGCGCTGCCGCGTGCGCCGCTTCGCAGCCCGCATGCCCCGCTCCTACTACGATTACATCATATGAATTCTGCATCATCTTAATTTATGTTTCACGTGGAACACGTATTATCTTTTTGCCAAATAATAATTTTCCTTACTTGTCATTAATTCTTTGTC
>JBDLUL010000191.1:0-3457 GCA_039805345.1 Bacteroidota bacterium
CAACAAAAGCAGAGGAAAAGGAGGAGGCAGAGGAGGCAGAGGAGGTTAGCCTTACAGAAAGTAGGTATTATCCTGAATTGAAAATCATTAAAGAAGCCAAATTTCGATTAGAGCCTGATGTTTTTTCAAGTTCCGTTGGGAATTTGTCAGTAGCGAAGAAGGTAAATTTAGTGGGTAAGCATGATGCTTTTTGGAAAATCAAATACAAAGATCGAGAAGGATATATTTTAATTGCCGACAATAATATTGATACGAAAGAGGCGACTACGAAGTTAACCGCAGCTTTGGCTTTAGAGCAGTCAAAATTGAAAAATAAAGAAGAGCTGGCTACTGAGAAACCAGTTCAAATGGAAGCAACACCTGTTATTGAAAAGCCTGTCCCCATACAACTTAAATCGAACGAGGCATTATTGCTTAGAAAGGTGGATTTTTATACGCGATTAAATCCTCGAAATCGGGCTGAAACACTTCAAAAGGACTCAAAAATTACCATTATTGGTTATAAAGATGGTTATTGGTTAATCGGTTTTGAAGGTCAAAAAGGGTACATTTTTGAATCTAAATCTGATTTCTCCGTGACGAAATCAATAAATGCTTTCAAGGTAGCCTATCAAGAAAAAACAGAAAAAGCTGCCAGGGAAATTATGGAGAGGGAAAGAGCTGAAAATGATCGTATTGAAAAGGAAAAAGCTACGCTAGCCAAGGCGTCTGTTGCGAAGGAAGCTACCTTACAAAACGGATTGGAGAAGCCCGATCAAATAATTATTGAACGTGAAGCCAAGTTTCGCAAGTTTCCTACCTATTCATCCGAATTTAAGTTGTTGCCTGTGGCCGAACGGGTACTTGTGCAAGGTTTTTACAATGCATATTGGAAAGTACTTTACAATGGGGAGGTGGGATATTTAGCTGATGATATGATGTATTTTAAGGAAACACCATTTCTTTTGAACCTCAAGGCAAATCCGTTGAAGGCTTTGGAGCCCATAAAGGTGGAAGAAGTGGATTCCGATGTGGCAATTTATCCTGGTGGTTTAGAGATATTAGGTCAGGATATCATCGCAAAAATGAAATATTCGTTTAAGCCGCGTTCAGGAAAGGTAGTTGAAATGGTTTACGATTTGTATATCAACGAGAAAGGAGGCGTTGATTCTACTTCGATTGCGAATTCGTTAAGTTCTGCGATTGATGAGGAAATAGCCAAGGCGGTTAAATTAATCAAGCCCTTTAAGCCAGCAAGAAAAAAAGGCATAGCTGTTAAATCAAAATTAACGGTGGTGATTCAGTTTAAATAGGTAGTATCTAAAAACAACTTATAGCGATAACCCGATATGGCATGAATATTTCGATCAAAGGTAGATTGCTAGCCTTTGGTACACATATTGAATTCGAATGAGCTTTATTTCTTAAATCGGGAAGCGTCTATAAGCAAGCATAAACCAGCTTGAAAAACCACTAATGCCCCTGTTCCATACCAAAACCAATCGCCGCCTTGCATTTTCGTCATTCCGGCATCGATGGCTAGCGAGAGTCCACTTCCGGTAAGGATAAGTCCGGTCGTAGCTTGAAGGACCCAGCGGGTCGTAGATTTTTGTTTCATTTGCGTAATAGGGTTGAATAAACGGGTTTTCGGTTGTAATGCTCGTCAAATAGGAGTGGATACTCTTTGGGTCTTTTAAAATATCCGCGAAGCCAAGAGTCGCGATCTCCCACATTCCAAAACGTAATGCCATACTGTTGTTGCTTAGGTATGGCTTGGTAGGCATTAAAAACAAGATCATACTTTTGTATTTGTGCTTCTTTTGCCGCTTCGTTATACACAAATGTTGAGTCGTTTTTGGGATTCACCGCAACATCTAATTCCGAAAAATGGATCGCAAGACCCGTCGTGGTGGATTGCTCAATAACGCGTCGGATATCTTCATTTTTAGCGCTGATATTGATGTGCATCTGTAGCCCTAAACCATGTATAGGAATTCGGCGTGCTTGAAGCTCTTTGACCAAATTCAATATGGCTTGCATTTTTTGAGGATTACCATCTTGTCCATAATCATTGTAAAACAAAAGGGCATCGGGGTCAGCCTCATGTGCCCATTGGAAACTTTTGGCGATGTAATCGGGGATATTTTTTGACCAAATAGAAGGGCGCAACGTTCCATCATCTAAGAAGGCTTCGTTAACGACATCCCAACCGCTTACTTGGCCTTTATAATGTTTTGCAACGGTTTGAATGTGATTTTTTAGCATATTTTCCCATGCCTGACTATCCCCTTCAACTGCTGACATCCAGGCGGGTACTTGATTATGCCAAACCAATGTATGGCCATGAATTCGTTTATTCGTATCGCGGGCAAACTTGATTAGCTCGTCCCCTTTGCTAAAATCAAAGCGGTCGGAATCCGGGTGAATGAGCATCATTTTCATGTGGTTTTCGGCGGTGATGCTGTTGAATTCGGATGTTGCTACGTTTCGATAGGCTTCATTTGTTGACAACAATCTAGGGTTGATCGATGCGCCGATGGGAAATGTAAATTGGTCTTTGAGATATCTGTCTTGGCTGTAGGCCATGTGGGTCAGACTCAATAGGAGGCAATAAAGAATGTTTTTCATGTAAAAGAGGTTTTTGCAAGTTAGCTAATATTGTCAATTCTCATGTCTGCTTTCAAGTTCCTGCCCAAATAATAACAATGGGTTAAATTTAGGAGGCTAAGGCTTTACTACCGATTAAATGATTAAATTTGCTCCCCTAAAGCCTATATTGGTGGAATTTGATTTGAATTCATGTCTAAGCATGTAAAGATTTCCGTGTTAATGGCCGTGTATAATACGGATTTTCAATTAACCAAAAGAGCCATAGATTCTGTTTTACAACAAGATTTTCAAGATTTTGAGCTGATTATTATCGACGACGGTAGTACGGAAAATGACCGGAAAGCCTTGTTGGAGTACGTCCAAGCACACGAAGAAAAGATTGTCTACATTCGCCATCGCAACCGCGGTCAAGCGGAATCCATCAATCGGGGGGTATTGAACAGTGTGGGTGAATTTATCACGATTTTAGATAGTGATGACGAATACAAACCCCACCATTTACGTACCTGTCTCATGGAGGTGGAAAATGTGGATTTAATTTGTTCGACCGCAGAAACGGTCGTAGATACCGTGGAAGACTATTATGTTCCCGATAAAAATGATTTAAGTAAGCCGATTCATCTAGACGATGCGGTGCTTTTTGGGACCTTATTTGGTCATCAAAAAGTATTCAAAAGCATTGATTTTAAGGGGGGCTTCTCGGCAGATTCAGCCTTTTATGAACGTGCTGAGATTCAGTTTAAAACAAAGAAGGTTTTTCAACGATCTTATATTTATTACCGCAACAACCCCAACAGCACATGCGCTGTATTGAAAAGGGAACTCTTGTCGAACGCAAAATAATCATGTCGAATCTTGTTTTAGCTTG
>JBDLUL010000192.1:0-26676 GCA_039805345.1 Bacteroidota bacterium
CCTAGAAAAAGCTTGGGCCTAATGCTTTGGCGCGGGACTTACTGAAGTCCAACCACCATCAATAACGAGTGTTTGTCCCGTAATATGTTTGGCTTGATCCGATAAAAAGAATAGGGTGGAAGCGGCAATGTCGGCAACATCAGCAGCCTTACCTAATGGCGTAATTTCCGCCCAATCCGATTGATATTCCTTGTTTTGAATTGTACGCTCCGTAATCGTCGCACCAGGAGAAATGGCATTTATGCGAATTTGATAAGGCGACAAATCAATTACTAAATTCTGAACCAATTGATTTAAAGCAGCTTTTGTCATACCATATGCCGCTAAATCCGGATGCGCCTGATGGCCCGTTACGGACGACATGACAACAATCGAACCCGGCAGATTACGATCCTTTAGGTAACGAGCTACCAATTGAATCAAAAAGAAGGTACCTACCAGATTTACTCGTAAAATCTGGTCCATGGAAGATTTTGAATAGGTCCAAAAATCACCAAAGGTTGTAATACCTGCATTACACACCACACCGGTTAAAATTCCAGGACTTGAATCTAAGACAAGCGTTAATTCTTGCAGAAAATCTTCTGATGCGGCATCACCAAGAATGCCGACAAACTGATGTAAACCTAGTTTATTTAAACTTTTACTCGCTTGGTCAAATACGAGGGAATCAATTTCATTCCATATCACAAAATGCCCTTGGCCCAACAATTGTTTAACCAATTCGAAGCCAATTCCTTGACCGGCACCTGTGATAACGAACTTTTTCATTAATGCGAATCTCTTGTTACAATCGAACCAGATCCACCTTTCAAGAAATCAAAATCAGCGCCTTGATCAGCTTGTTCTACATGGTCAATAAATAAACCTACATAGCCACGTGGCATCGAAGGAGGCGTGAAGGGTTGAGCTATTTTACGGGCTGCTAAATCTTCCTCGGAAACTTCCCAATTAATCGACCGATTCTCTACATCTAAGGAGATATAATCCCCATTTTGAACCCAATTCAAAGGTCCTCCTGCAGCAGATTCAGGTGAAATATGCAATACAACCGTTCCAAAACCCGTTCCGCTCATACGACCGTCGGAGATACGAACCATATCCTTAACGCCTTTTTCAAGTAATTTTTTAGGGATACCCATATTACCCACTTCGGCCATACCCGGATATCCTTTAGGGCCAACATTTTTCAAAACCATCACGGAATTTTCATCAATATCCAATTCTGGAGAATCAATGCGTGCATGATAATCTTCTATATTTTCAAATACAACGGCTTTTCCTCGGTGTTTAAATAATTCTGGTGACGCAGCAGATGGCTTCAAAACAGCGCCTTGTGGAGCCAAATTACCTCTAACAACCGCTATACCGGAATCTGGCTTGAATGGTTCATCAAACGTGGATATGATGGTTGAATCATAAATTGGCGTATCTGTAATGTTCTCACCAACTGTTTTTCCATTCACCGTAATACTTGAAGTATGCAAATGTACTTTCATTTGATTCATCAAGGCCGGCAAACCACCTGCATAGTACAAATCTTCCATGAAATGAGCTCCTGAAGGCTGAATATTAGCTAACAAAGGAATATTCAAAGAGAACTTATCAAAATCATCTAAATGCAAATCCACACCGATTCGACCCGCAATCGCTAATAAATGGATCACAAAATTAGTTGAACCTCCTGTGGCAGCATTCACTCGAATCGCATTTTCAAAGGCTTGTCGGGTCAATACTTGAGACATTTTCAAATCCTCATTTACCATTTCCACGATGCGTCGCCCAGAATGCTGTGCCAAAACTTTTCTACGCACATCTGCTGCTGGAATAGCTGCATTTTGGGGTAAACTTAAACCTAAAGCCTCTACCATGGTAGCCATCGTGGAAGCGGTTCCCATCACCGCACAATGTCCTGGCGTACGAGCCATACATGCTTCTGCCTCAATAAATTCCTTTTGAGAAAGTTCCCCCAACTTATACGCTTCCGCAAATCGCCAAACATCGGATGTCCCAATTTCCTTCCCTTTAAACTTTCCCTTCATCATGGGTCCACCTGAAATCACTAAAGTGGGTAAATCGACACTGCAAGCTCCCATAACCAACGAAGGGGTTGTTTTATCACAACCACACATCAAAACAACACCATCAATTGGATTAGCACGAATCGATTCCTCTACATCCATACTCGCCAAATTACGATATAGCATGGCGGTAGGCTTAATCAAGGTTTCCCCCAAAGACATAACGGGAAATTCTACTGGAAAACCTCCTGCCTCAATGATACCCTTTTTGACAAACTCTGCTAATTCACGAAAATGCGCATTACATGGTGTTAATTCAGACCAGGTATTGCAAATTCCAATCACCGGTTTCCCTTGAAAATAATCATCAGGAATACCTTGATTTTTCATCCAAGCACGATAAATAAATCCATCCTTGCCAGTTTTTCCAAACCATTGTTGGGAGCGTAAATTAGGTTTCATACGTATTTATAGGTCTAATGTTTTTTTTAATACAAAGCTTTGGTCCTTACCAAACTGATAATAACATACACGGCGACCAGATTCAATTTCCGAGTATATATCATTCGCATATTCAAATTGTCTTGCTAATGTAGATTTATCCAAATACAAGGAATCTTTCCCAATATATCCAAAAGCCTGCCGACCTTTCAAGGTAGGAAAATTAATCCGATTGATTTGTCCTGCTTGTATTGTTAAAGCAAATATTTCTGCCCGTTTACTGGGTTTAAGCGCTAAAATCCAACACTCTGGCACATCGTCTTCATTTAAATCGGCCAAGATTACTTGTTGAATAGTCAGTTGATTCAATTGATATTTACCTAACATCTGGTTACTCTTCTTAAATATAATCGCTTTGCTTTCCACGTTAGCTTCATAATCTTCGAAAAATGCACTTAAGGGTGCAGGTCGATCCATACCTAGTGAATCAGTTTCAGCTGTACGTTGATTTAAATCAGATTGTTCCACCAACGATAATTGATCATGCATTGTTACAGGGACTGATTCTTCATCCCAATCTTGAATATACACCAATAAACCGATCAAGGTTACCAGTAAAAGCAAAAAAATTACTGTTTTAACGAGACGCATGTACAATACTTTCTATCATTTCAATCGCTTTAAGAAGTTGTACTTCAGGACATGCGAAATTCAACCGAATAAAATCTCCTCCCAAAAATTGATCACCCCGTAAAACATGTAGGCCCGCGTCAAATAAACGCTTTTGTAAATCTCCATGTATTTGTGAATCATACCCAATCCAAGCTAGATAGGTAGCCTCTAATGGCAGCATCTTAATTCCCGGTAGTTGATTCATACGAGCCAACAATAACGCGTGATTACTGCGTAAATAGGGTAGAAGGGTATCTATCCAATCGGCAGGCATGGCAAAGGTTGCCAACATCACTTCAATGCTATGTCGAGAAAGCATCGGAAAAAATCCAAAAGTCTTCTTTTGAAATGCCAAACGCGTTTCGGCATCCGGAATAATGGCTACCGCACCACCTAATCCAGCCGTATTATAAGCTTTTGATGTTGCAAAAAATGAAATTTCGCTTTGAATACAAGTATGTTTAACCTGGGGATCGATGATCAAATCCGCATGAATTTCATCGGAAATAATCTTACAGTCATATTGATGACAAATCGCTTTAATGCGACTAATTTCTTCCGTTGAAAATACAGTCCCACCCGGATTATGGGGATTACAAAATAAAAAGACTTTGGGTCCTTTTTTTAACGCGTTTTCAAAAGTAACAAAATCATACGTCCAGCGACCCGATTCCTCAATCATGGGGAAGGTATGTAAGGGGTGACCGAGCCAACCAGCGACTAAATGAAAAGGATGATAAACAGGGACAGCAGTTAATATCCCATCCTCAGGCGAAGAAAACGCGGCACATGCGGCAGTAATGCCTGGAACGATACCTGGAATCCATACTTGCCATGCTAATTCCGTTTCCCAACCGTAATCTTGCGAAATTTTCTTTTGGGCTGCTATTTGTAAGGATTCTGGAACAATGGAGTAACCTAAGATTTTATGATCTGTAATTTGATCAATAGCTTGAAGAATTTCATCCGCTACAGGAAAATCCATATCAGCTACGGGCATAGGTAATATATCTTTGTCGCCATAACTCACATTATCCCACTTGAAACTAAAAGTATTTTTTCGGTCAATGACCTGATTAAAGTCGTATTTTTTCATTCTTTAAAAATAGGCCTAAAAACACATATTCCAATGAATTTAGGATGTGATTTAAGGTAAGCTTGTAAACTTTCATCCGAAAGAACTACTTGTTTTTTGTCTTGGGATGCGTGCAATAATCGAATCACATTATTTTGTCGAACAAGCATTCCCGTATGTAAAAAGTCTAAATGCGGATTAGACGTAACAAATGCCACCAAATCACCTGATTGAATTAGAGGAATTAATGTAGGCAAATCGACCACAGCAGTATACTGAAATGCCTTTTTCGCCAAAGCACGTTCTCGATTTTCTAATAAGCCTAAATCTACAGAAATTACTGACTGCTTTCGTAGATAAGTTGACAGGAAAGAAAAATCTTTTCGAATCTGAGTAACGTGCTCCGAATCAATGATCAAGGGATAACCCAATGTTTGCATCGCATCTGTAAAGTAATGATAGCGCTTTTCATAGTGTAATGAATCACCAGCATAGCGGACATGCATCAGTGCTTTTGGGTAAAAGGACTCTATGCCATTCGCGTATTTAATCGCTAAACTGTTTTCCAATAACGTTACACAATCAAACGCTTCAAGCGAAGTGACTAACACTTCAGGATTTCCATTTGAAAGCATATTGGCCCGATAAGGTTTACCAATAAATCGTTTACCAATCTCGACTAATGTTGGCTTTTGCCCAAAAGTTGACGAAAAACAAAACAATAAACCCAGTAGGGCTATTTTTCTTTGATCCATAATACGCTCACAGCTCCCATCAAGAAAAATACACCAGCCATCACAATGGCATAAATAGCTTCTCCTCCGTACACATATTTCACGATTGAGCCGCCAATGATACCATTGATAATTTGAGGAATCGTAATAAAGAAGTTAAATATACCCATGTAAACACCCATTTTTGCCAACGGAATAGAACCTGCCAAAATTGCATAAGGCATCGCTAAAATACTTGCCCAAGCCATACCGACACCAATCATGCTAAAAATCAACATCGTCGGATCCGAAATAAAATAAATCGAAATCAAACCCAATCCACCAGCTACGAGAGAAACAGCGTGGGTAGCCTTATTTCCGATTCTTTTCGCAATTTGAGGTAAAAAGGCAGCATATATAGCAGATACACCACTGTATACACCAAAAATAATACCTACCCAATTGGCAGCATCTTGAAACGTGTTAGAACTATGATCATCGGCTGCCACACCATACACATGATGAGCAATGGCAGGAGTAGAAAATACCCACATCGAGAAAAGACCAAACCAGGAGAAAAACTGAACTAAACCTAATTGGCGCATCGTATTTGGCATTTCCTTGATGTAACGGAATACTGAAAACAGGGTATCGTCTTGACCCTCATCTTGAAAACCCATGGATTCCCTTTCGGAAGGGGAATATTCTTTCGTTGTTATAATCGTCCATAAAATGGCTAACAAAAATACAGTTCCACCTACATAGAAGGAATAAACCACATTATCTGGTATTTGACCAGGAGCAGCGTCTTTTGCTATTCCAGCCCATTCACCGAAAATATAAGGTAACCAAGACCCTACAACTGCACCAATACCGATTAAAAACGTTTGAACGGAGAAACCCAAAGTACTCTGCTCATCTGGTAAATTATCAGCTACTAAGGCACGAAAAGGCTCCATAGAAACGTTGAAAGAAGCATCCATCATCATCAATATCCCAGCACCTACAATCATAGGAGGTAAAAATCCTGCTAATGCACCCGCATGTGGAAAAAAGAAAAGGGCAGAGGCCGCTAAAATAGCACCCGATAAGAAAAAGGGTTTCCTTCGTCCCAAGAAATTCCATGTCCGGTCCGAATAAAAACCAATAATAGGCTGGATGATCATACCTGTTAAAGGTGCGGCCAACCAGAACCACGATAATTGCTCAACATCAGCACCAAAACTTTGAAGAATGCGAGAGGCATTTCCATTCTGCAAGGCAAAGCCAAATTGAATTCCTAAGAATCCAACACTCATGTTGATGATTTGGGTAATGGATAATTTAGGTTTTGAAAAACTTTTCATAGGATTATAATTTAATCAATAAGGCACTATTAGCAGGTATATATACCGAATTACCATTGATAATGGCTTTTTCTGAAATGGTTGGTGGAATATATGCATGCTGCAATTGTAAATTCACATGCGAGATTTGCATCATCTCTTTGGCTAATGTCGGAATAATAACATCGATATTTTGACCCTTTTGTGCATCAAAATTACATAGGATCAATAATCGATCATGTTGAGTATATCGTAAAAACGAATAAACCTTTTGAGAAGGATAATTTGCAGATTGCGCATATTGTAAATCGAAAAATGCTCCTTTCGAAATGGCTTCAGACTTAACTACTCGTTTAAATAAATCCTGATAAAAAGCATCAATTTGTTTCTCTTCGGTAGTTAGTGCCCCTCCATCAAATTTTCCGCCATTCATCCAACGCTGATGCGTTTCCACCCGCCAAAAATCAAACATCGAACTACGATCATCCGCTTCATTATACCCTTCAATCTCATTCGCTTTTTCACCAAATTCCTGCCCCATGTAGACCATTAATGGCCCATCATGTAAAGTTGCCGTAATAACCATGCCTGGAATTGTCGACCAGAAATTATTCGCTGCGAACGCAGATGTGTTCAAACGATGCTCATCATGGTTCTCTAAGAAACGTAACATATGATTAGCAAAATCACCCGATTCATGTTGCCAAACACGAGTTATATCAGCACAAGTTGCTTCCGGTTTTTGTTGCATTAAACGGCGAACCCCATCATATAAACCCACTTTATCATATAAATAATCAAAGCCACCCTTGAAAATATAATCCCGATAACGATCAGGTTGGTAAATCTCCGCAATGAAGATAATCTTAGGATTCTGCTGTTTGATTTTACTGATCGCGTAAGTCCAAAACTCAACGGGTACCATTTCGGCCATATCACAACGAAATCCATCCACCCCTAAATCTGTCCAGTAGGAGAGAACCTCATGCATTTTAATCCAAGTGTTCGGGATTGGGTCAAAATGATTTTGATTGCCATTTTGATAGTCGATGCCGTAATTCAATTTTACCGTTTCAAACCAATCATTGATGGAAGGCTGAGGTGAAAAAACATTGTTCCCACTTACTTTGGCAGGTATTTCGATGTAAGGAATATTCACAGGGACAGGTGGATGTACACCTTCTGGGACTGTAAATTGGGTCCCAGGCAAATAATAGAAGTTATTATTGACATCAAACGCAACCTGTTTGTTATCATTGACACCAAAATCGATTACCCCTTTAGGCTTTTGATCGGATGAATATTGACGAGCTAAGTGATTAGGTACAAAATCTATTACGAGTTTTAATCCATTCGCATGAAAACGATTTAACATCAATTTAAATTCATCCATTCTTTTTGCTGGATCATCAGCCAAAAAGGGATTAACATCGTAATAATCTTTAATAGCAAACGGAGAACCCGCACGTCCTTTTACGACAGATGGATGATCTATCGGCGAACCATAAGCAGAAAAATTCTCCATAGTAGCATGCTCTAATAATCCAGTCGCATAAACATGCGTAATTCCTTTATTTTTTAAGGCCTTTAGTGCAACATCAGAAACATCTTTGAATTTAGTAACTCCATTAACCTGGTAAGATCCATTACGAACTAATTCGGTTTGTTTATTCCCCCAGAGGTGAAACATCATTTGATAAACAACAAATTTTTCTGAAGTGGCTTTAACAGACATAGGCGATTGGGAGTACAAAGTCGTTGTAACACAAAGCAGTGTTAGAACAGAAATAACAATTGAAGATAATTTGCGCATATATTAAAATAAACACCATAGCACAGCAAAAAAGGCTTTCTTGGCAGCTGTAAATGTAATAATTTTGATACTTCAATTTATACAGAAAAAGCTAAATTTTAAAACAAATGATGTACAAGGCATGCCTCTTTGATCTAGACGGAGTTCTCGTTGATACAGCGATTTATCACTTTCAAGCCTGGAAAAACTTGGGAAAACAATTTGGCTATGAATTAACGGAGGAACAAAACGAGCAACTAAAAGGGGTTTCACGCATTGAATCACTAAATAAGATTTTAGATTGGGCAGATTATACTGCCACACAAGAAGAAAAATCAGCTTGGTTGATTGAAAAAAACGAAGATTATTTACGTTTAATCTCTAACATGAATCCAAGTGAGATTTTGCCCGGCGTTTTAGACTTTTTAGAACAAATAAAGGCTTTAGGCTATAAAATTGCCTTAGGGTCGGCAAGCAAAAATGCAGAAATTATCTTAGAAAAAACGGGGCTAACGTCATGGTTCGATTTAATTATCGATGGAAATAAAGTTAGCAAAAGTAAACCCGATCCCGAAGTCTTCTTAAAAGGTGCTGAGGGACTAGGTATTGCGCCTGAGGCTTGCATTGTTTTTGAAGATGCTCAAGCAGGTGTTGAGGCAGCAAAAGCTGGAGACATGAAAGCAATCGGAATAGGAGAGGCTGAAACCTTATTCTTGGCTGATAAAATCATTCCCAATTTCATAGGAGTAAAAGCAGCTGAATTATTACAATTTTAAGAAACAGCGTAGCACAGAAATTACAAAAAGAGACAAAATTCTATTTTTGTAATTGAATAAAATTATTACCTAATAGCCCCATGAAACAATACTTAAAATTAGATGAATGGAAAATCATCGAAGATCAATTCCATCCTGAATTTAATGAAATAACAGAGTCCATATTTTCTTTAGGAAATGGCAGAATGGGGCAAAGGGGCTCATTTGAAGAAACATATACCGGAAAAACCTTACAAGGTAATTATGTAGCTGGTGTATATTATCCAGATAAAACACGCGTAGGCTGGTGGAAAAACGGCTATCCAGAATATTTTGCTAAAGTATTGAACGCAGCAAATTGGAATGGGCTGGAGTTTAAAATCGGGGATGAGTTTATTGACTTACATCAAAGCTCCGTTCATGCATTTTATCGGGAATTAAATATGAAGGATGGCTACATTCTTCGGACATGTACGATTACATTGAAATCAGGTAAATCTCTTGAAATTAAGTCAATTCGTCTCAATAGTATGGCTGATGATGAATCTGGTGTTATTTCCTACAGTATTAAAGCCTTAAACTTTTCGGATACCATCCAAATTAAAGCCTTCATCGATGGCGATATTAAAAACAAAGATTCTAATTACGATGAAAAGTTTTGGGATGAAGTTCAAGTAGGTGCCGCTGATAACGCATCTTACGTTTGGTCCAAGACAAAGAAAACGGGCTTTGAAGTTATTACAGGCCAACAAGTTCAATTACAAGTAAACGGCCAGGTAATTCAGTCAGTAAGCCAACCTACAACACGCGAAAAATACAGCGAACTACGCTATCAAGTACCTGTAAATGAAGGAGATACACTAACTATCTTCAAGTTTGCTGTAAACTTAAGTTCTGAAAATCATCCAACAAAAGAATTATTAGCACGAGCTCAAAACTACTTATCGAAAATAAGTCAAAAGGGATTTGATCAAATGCTAGAAGAACAAGCAGCTGCTTGGGCTTCTAAGTGGGCAATCAATGATATTGTTATTAAGGGCGATGTATCGGCCCAACAAGGAATTCGATTCAATATATTTCAATTGAATCAAACTTATACGGGTGCTGATGACCGTTTAAACATTGGTCCGAAGGGTTTTACAGGTGAAAAATATGGTGGATCTACTTATTGGGATACCGAGGCCTATTGCATTCCTTTCTATTTATCAACAGCTCCTCAAGACGTTTCTAAGAATCTCTTGATTTACCGTTGGAAACAACTCGACCGGGCCATTGAAAATGCAGGTAAACTTGGGTTTAACCAAGGAGCGGCATTATATCCGATGGTAACGATGAACGGTGAGGAGTGCCATAACGAGTGGGAAATTACCTTTGAGGAAATTCATCGGAATGGTGCTATTGCGTATGCCATCAAAGATTATGTTGATTACACCAATGACCGCAAGCATCTTGTTGATTATGGCTGGGAAGTATTGATTGGTATTTCTCGTTTCTGGGCACAACGCGTCAACTGGTCAGAAAACCTGCAAAAGTACGTTATGCTCGGCGTAACGGGTCCAAATGAATACGAGAATAATGTTAATAACAATTTCTATACGAATTACTTCGCTGTTTGGTGCTTGAAATATACACTTGAAGTATTGACTGAGATACAGTCAAATTACCCAAGTGAAGCAAAGGCAAAATTAGATAAGACAAAATTTGTCTCATCTGAAATTGAGCAATTCAATCACATCATTCAAAATATGTATTTCCCACGTGATGAGAAACGTGGAATATATCTACAACAAGATGGATTTTTGGATAAAGTAATTGCTCCGGTGGATTCTATTCCAGCCGGCCAAAGACCTATCAATCAAAACTGGTCGTGGGATCGTATTTTACGTTCTTGCTACATCAAACAAGCGGATGTTTTGCAAGGCATGTATTTCTTTGAAAACGACTTTTCAAAAGAGGAAATAGAACGTAATTATGACTTCTATGAACCATTAACTGTTCATGAATCATCCTTGAGCCCATGTGTTCACAATATTTTAGCAGCTAAATTAGGTAAAGAAGACAAGTCCTATGAATTCTATACAAGAGCAGCTCGCCTTGACCTAGACGATTATAACAATGATACAGAAGACGGTTGCCACATCACAAGTATGGCAGGAACTTGGATGTCGATTGTTAAAGGATTCGGCGGAATGACCATTCAAGACCATCAATTGAACTTTGAACCCTTCTTACCAAAGCAATGGGAAGAATATGCATTCAAAATCAATTTCCGAGCGAATCAATTGGCCATCAAAATTCATAAACAAGGTATCGAAATAGAAAACCTTTCAGATGAGGCCATAACAGTTAAAGTGAAAGGGAATCCTTATACCATAGCAGCCAATAGCAAACAAGCTATCTAAATAAAAAAGGTCAGCCTCGCAGCTGACCTTTTTTATTATACCATATCGATATCTGGTGTAGACCGATCATTTAAGGGAACTCCTGCTCGTTCCTTCCGAGCGATGCGAGAATATAAACCAATTTCTTGTGAGAAGATAAAAGTAAACAGAAGCTTCACAAAAGAAGTATGGTATTTCAAGTTATCGTAGAACTCTGGAGCTGCCGATTTTAATTTGGGTAAATTATTCCAAGGAACAGAAGGCATATCATGGTGTTCATTGTGATAACCTACATTCATGTTGACACCATTTAAAGGTCCATAATAACTATACGTTTCTTGATTCTTATCTAATACTAAATAGTGCTCTTGAATCCAGCGAGCTCCCAGCGGATGTAAACCCACCGAGAATAAAAAACTTAGGCCAAGATAGGCCAATGCAGGCCATCCCCAGAAATACACAATTGCAATATCAAAAGCCAACTGCGCGATAATGTTCATGATGACACCACGATCAAAAACAGCTAACTCAATACAACGAATCGTACGAAAACCTTGAAAAAAGGGGTAAAGCATTAACCAAAGCACTTTCCCTATAAAATAATTATTGATCAATTTAGCCTCCCAATAATCGGGTAAGTCGGCATCCAATTCATGCACACCCTGAAAAGCATGATGCTTAAGATGGTAATTTTTAAAAGATATCGCCGTAGGGGCCAAAGAAGGAAAATTAGCGATGATACCAGCCGCAACGTTCATCCAATTCTTTTTGAAAATCAAATTGTGCGCGGATTCATGAATACAGACAAATAAGGTGTGCGTTGGAAATGCGCCAACCAACCAAGCTGCCCCAACAATCCAAGCCCAGGAAGCATCTTTTAAATAAAAAGCAATTGCGATTTGCATCCCGACACAGGCAATAATCCACAAAAAAGTCATGGGATTCTTACCAATCAGTTTTTTAACCTCCGGATGTTTCTTAATGATTTCGCGCGTACGTTGGCGGTGAGGCTCTGAACCTTCGACCCAAATAAAATCAGATGCAGTTGACATTTTGTTCGCTTTTAGATTTGTAAAGATACATCAAAGCCCTATTTCCTGACGAAATTAAACGAATTATATTTAAAAGTGACAATATGTCATAAACTGACAGTTGGATAGCGCATGGCACTATCCTTGTATAAAAGGGAGAAAAAATAATTAAATATATCATGGGAAAAATTATTGGAATTGACTTAGGTACCACCAACTCATGTGTGGCGGTTATGGAAGGAAATGAGGCAGTGGTTATCGCTAACTCAGAAGGAAGAAGAACGACTCCATCCATTGTAGCATTTTTGGAAAATGGCGAGCGTAAAGTGGGAGATCCTGCCAAAAGACAAGCCATTACGAATCCTCAAAATACGATTTCATCTGTAAAACGTTTCATGGGGAAAAAATATTCTGAAGTAAGTTCAGAATTGAAGACTATTTCTTACCAAGTAGAACAAGGAAATAACGACACACCGCGTGTTCGCATTGGTGATCGTTTATATACGCCTCAAGAAATCTCAGCGCAGATTTTGACAAAAATGAAGCAAACGGCTGAAGATTACATTGGCCAAACAGTAACGGAAGCCGTTATTACGGTTCCTGCTTACTTCAATGATGCTGAACGTCAAGCAACGAAAGAAGCTGGACAAATTGCAGGTTTAGAAGTAAAGCGTATCATCAATGAACCTACAGCTGCGGCATTAGCTTATGGAGTAGATAAGGGTGGTAAAGACATGAAAATCGCTGTATTCGATTTAGGTGGCGGAACGTTTGACGTATCTGTACTTGAATTAGGCGATGGTGTATTTGAAGTAAAATCAACTGATGGTGATACACACTTAGGAGGAGATGACTTTGATCAAGTAATCATTAACTGGTTGGCTGAGGAATTTATTGCAGATGAGAATATCGATTTGCGTAAAGATCCAATGGCTTTACAACGTTTGAAAGAAGCAGCAGAGAAAGCAAAAATTGAATTGAGCTCTGGAGCATCTACAGAAATCAACTTGCCATACATTATGCCTGTTGACGGTATTCCTAAACACTTAGTACGTTCATTATCGCGTGCAAAGTTTGAGCAATTGGCAGACAGCCTTATCCAACGTACATTGGAGCCATGTAAACGTGCGATGAAAAATGCAGGTTATACAAACGCAGACATTGATGAAGTAATCTTAGTAGGTGGATCAACACGTATTCCACGTATTCAAGAAGAAGTTGAGAAATTCTTTGGAAAGAAGCCTTCCAAAGGTGTTAATCCAGATGAAGTTGTTGCGATTGGTGCGGCAATTCAAGGAGGTGTCTTAACAGGAGAGGTGAAAGACGTTTTGTTATTAGACGTAACACCTTTATCATTAGGTATCGAAACGATGGGTGGAGTATTCACCAAATTGATTGAAGCCAATACAACGATTCCTACGAAAAAGTCTGAAACCTTCTCAACGGCGGCAGATAATCAACCATCGGTAGAACTTAATGTACTACAAGGTGAGCGTCCCATGGCGAAAGACAATCGCTCATTAGGTCGATTCCATTTAGATGGTTTACCACCAGCACAACGTGGTGTACCTCAAATCGAAGTTACGTTTGACATTGATGCCAATGGTATCTTGAACGTTTCTGCGAAAGATAAAGGAACTGGCAAAGAGCAAAAAATTCGTATTGAAGCTTCTAGTGGCTTGACTGATGAGGATATCGAGAAAATGCGTAATGAAGCGAAAGCAAATGAAGCATCTGATAAATTAGAAAAAGAGCGCGTTGAAAAAATCAATCAGGCGGATGCCCTAATTTTCCAATCTGACAAGCAATTGAAGGAATATGGCGAGAAATTATCAGAAGGAAACAAAACAGCAATCGAAGGTGCATTGACAGAATTAAAAGCTGCACATGCTTCGCAAGATTTAGCTGCTATTGATGCCGGACTTGAGAAATTGAACGCTGCTTGGACTGCTGCTTCCCAAGAAATGTACGCTGCAGGCGCTACAGAGGGTGGTGAAGGTGCACAACCAACAGATTCAGCATCAGATGGTGGGGCAGAAGATGTCGCATTTGAAGAAGTAAAATAAGTACCCTATAAAATTAAAAGCCCGACCTTAATAGATCGGGCTTTTTTTATGCCATATCAATAAATTCTTACCTCTTAGTTCTTTGTTGTAATCCCGTCCCACAACGCTTTACGTACTTGTAACGATTCAATAGCTGCATTTGTAGCTCCTTGCCATTTATCCGAATCATTTCCACACAATTCCTCCATCATTCGATAGGCTAATTGACTGTGGTGATCTCCATCAACTTCTATGTGTCGTTCTAAATAGTAAACTAAGGTTTCTACTTGCTTGGGAGCATCTTGCTTTAATTGATCAACGATCAATTGGAACATCCCAGGAATTAAATCTTCCCGGCCAAAGGTGAAAATTGCGGCAATCTCTTCAATCGGCCGATTATTAATTGACTCAAATGTAAATGTCAAAAATTGTTTAATCGATGAGTCTAAAGATGATGCAGCTACTTTTTGAAGTATCTGTTCGATGGATGTAGCTTGTAAAAAATCACTTAAAATAGGAGAGGGCTCAATCGAAAGCTCTTTCATCGCTCGTAAATACAGCTCAAAATGACTAATAACAACGCCATGTTGATCGACATCGGATTCTTCTCCCAATACAATCTCATTAATTAAGAAACGTACTTCAGCTGAACCCTTAGGAACCCAAGGCTGTGAAACACAAGTCAATTCAGCTTGCAATTTCTTTACAAGCGACATAAAATCCCATACAGCAAACACATGATGTTGCATAAATAAGGACAAATCCGATTGAGATTTAATGAATGAATTGATTGGATGCTCGTAAAGCGCTTGTTGGTATGGCTTAATTTGTTCTCTTAGGCTATTAATTTGGCTCATCTTAATGTATTGTTTTTAATCTAAATTTTAATCGCTGCCCATCTCGGTTATTTTGAACTGCCAAAATCTCAGCTACCACGGAAATTGCTATTTCTTCGGGTCCTTCCGCACCAATATCTAATCCGATTGGACTTGATATATCCGAAACTAGCTGACAGCTTAATTGTTTTTGTAAACGATCAAATCGTTTTACAGGGCCAAGAATTCCCAAGTATTGAAAAGTTTGATTACCAACGTACTGATTTATGAATTGAACATCGCGATCAAAATCATGTGTCATTAAAACCAAACAATCACCCGTTTTAAGTCCAAATACATGATCCCATTCATAACATGCTGAAACACGAACTTGAAGATCTTTTCGCATTTTGGATTTATTTCCAACCCAATGCACTTCCCATGCTAAATTCAAGCATAATTCGATTAAGCTCGATGCATCGAATTGATTGCCAACAACCCAAATACGGGTCCGAGCAGGTAAATACTCTGTAAAAATTTGTTGGCCATCATCCCAACTAGTCACAGATTGTTCAATTTGAGCAATATGAAGTGAATCTCCAACCCATTGCGAACGAATAAAACCGGGCAAACCTGAATTAATCTGATTTTCTAAAGCCTCTCTTACACGTTCAATATTTTCACGTATGGGATCAATAACGATCTCAATCAAACCCTGGCAACCTAAACCAACACCCAATTGAAACGGGTCATCTTCGCGCGTATCGTAAGTGATTCGTTTGATGGATTGTTGAAACATGGCTAATTGAGCCTTCTTCAACAAATCACCTTCTAAACAACCTCCACTGATTCCTCCCCACCAATTACCCTGAGAATCAATTAACATGCGCGCACCTGGTCTACGGTATGCAGAACCGTCTACGTACACGACAGTTGCTAACGCAATTGACTCTCCGGCCTTCAGCAATACATCTAGCTGAGCCAGAATAACTAATAATTCTTTCATCTATGCGGCAATTGACTGTTCAAATAATCAATTAAGAAATCAATATCAGACTCTTGGGTAAGATAACTCAATGAAATCCGAATTGTTGCTAATGCTAAAGAATCTGAATGACCTTGCGCTTTCAATACGTGTGAAGGTAATTGCGATTTAGCATTACATGCAGATCCATTGGAAACGGCAAGAAGTGGAATTTTTCGATACAATTCTTCCCAATCGAAGTTTGGAAAAGACAAACTCAATATGTGCGCAACCGACTGATTATCAGAAGTATTAACGATATGGTTTGTAAGTAACTCTTGAAGTATTTTTTCTTTATAAACTAGAATTCCATTTATCGAGTCCATTAAGCCTGACATTAAATCAAAACATGCCGCCAAGGCGACGATTTGTTGAACTGCCACAGTTCCTGGACGAAGACTACGTTCTTGTCCTCCACCGTACATAATGGGGCGAATCATCGCAGCGGAATTAAATACCAATCCGCCAATCCCTTTTGGACCATAGATCTTATGCCCTGAGAAACTAATCATATCAGGCAAATATGAATTATGCGCCAAGTCAAGCTTCCCAAGCGCTTGGGTTGCGTCTGAGTGAAAACAAATCGATTCCTCTCGACAAATTTTAGAGATTGATTGAAAATCAGTCAGATTTCCCGTTTCATTATTGACCATCATCAACGAAATCAACAAGGTATCAGGGCGAATGGCCTGCTTTACAGATGCTAGCTCTATACAACCAAACTCATTCGGTTGCAAATAGGTAACAACCCAGCCTTGAGACTCTAACTGTTGAAAAATTTGAAGTACAGCCTTATGTTCGATACAAGAAGTAATAAGATGGCCAGGCTTTTTGTCTTTCAAATATCCTTGAATGGCTAGATTATTAGATTCTGTCGCACCAGACGTAAAAACAAGCTGGCGAGCAGCTACACCAAAATAGGAACTAATTTTCTTTCGCGCTGATTCTACGGCTTCGTCAGCAGCCCAACCAAAATAATGATGGCTCGAGCCAGCATTCCCAAATTCTTCCAAAAAATAAGGCATCATAGCTTTTAGCACATCCGGATGTACCGGTGTGGTGGAAGCATAATCGAAGTAAATGGGCTTTTTCAATGTTATTCGAATTGATAACAAAGATAGGGGATAAAAAAAAAGTCCCGAATAAATCGGGACTTTCATTTGCTAACTAAGCAAGTTTTTTGATAACTGCTTTAAAAGCTTCTGGGTGATTCATTGCTAAATCGGCTAAAACCTTACGGTTTAAAACCATACCAGACTTGTTATATTTACCCATGAAAGCTGAATAAGACATACCTTCTTGGCGAGCAGCAGCATTGATACGTTGAATCCAAAGTCCACGAAAATCTCTTTTCTTAACTTTACGATCGCGGTAAGCATATTGCAAACCTTTCTCTACTTTGTTTTTTGCTACAGTCCAAACGTTTTTTCCGCGACCGTAAAATCCTTTCGCTAACTTAAGGATTTTCTTTCTTCTAGCTCTTGAGGCTACGTGATTGACACTTCTTGGCATAATTTTTTGTTTTTTGAAATGAGGCGAATCTCTCGATTACTTTTTTGCCTTCTTTCTGGTTTAACAATAACTAAACTGATAATTAAAGACCTAACATTAAGTTAACGCGATCCATATCAGCTGGTGAAACTAAAGTAGCGTGAACCAAATTACGCTTTTGTTTCGTTGTTTTTTTAGTAAGGATATGGCTATGAAAAGCATGTTTACGCTTGATCTTACCAGTTCCCGTTACTTTGAAGCGTTTCTTAGCTCCAGAGTTGGTTTTAATTTTTGGCATTCTTTTAATTATTAAATGTAAAAATTGGAATGCAAAAGTAACAATATTACCTCGAAATTCCACTCAAATAGGAAAATTATTTCTTTGCCACTTTAGGGGAGAAAATGATGCTCATACGCTTACCTTCTAACTTAGGCATATCGTCGGGCTTACCCACATCTTCCAATCCTTTGGCAAAATTAAGCAATAGCATTTCGCCACGCTCTTTGAATACAATCGTACGACCTACAAAGTGCACATAAGCTTTCACTTTAGCACCTTCTTTAAGGAAGTTGACAGCATGTTTCAATTTAAAGTTAAAATCGTGTTCATCCGTGTTAGGACCAAAACGAATTTCTTTAATAACTGTCTTCGTAGCATTAGCTTTGATTTCCTTCTGCTTTTTCTTTTGATCATACTTAAACTTCGCATAATCAATAACTTTACACACAGGAGGGACAGCTTTGGGCGAAATTTCAACCAAATCCAAGTTTTGAGACTCAGCAATTGCCAACGCTTTCGCAAAAGGATAAACACCAATCTCAATGTTTTCACCTACTAATCGAACTTCTTCGACACCACGAATCAATTGATTAATACG
This sequence comes from Bacteroidota bacterium, assembly GCA_039805345.1. Taxonomy (GTDB): domain Bacteria; phylum Bacteroidota; class Bacteroidia; order Cytophagales; family Spirosomataceae; genus Aquirufa. The sequence continues at coordinate 18,460 of JBDLUL010000192.1, forward strand.
ATACGGTTCCTCTTCTCGCTTATTTCCTCGGTAATTGTTGTTGGGGCGTAAAGCCATAAATTATAATTTGGTTTAAATAAAAATCACTTCGAAGCTAATTTAAAAAGCGCGTAAATGCAAACAAATATTGGCCAAGCGCTTAAATAATCAGTTTTTTCTAATTAGAATAAGAATGTTGGTTTATTTCCTCACCAGCCAATGCCATAAATGCTTCCAAACTCATCATTCCTAAATCTCCTTCACCTTTCTTACGAATACTAACCATTCCATCAGCCTGCTCTTTCTCACCTACAATGATCATGAAAGGAACTTTTCCAACTTCCGCATCACGAATCTTTCGGCCCATTTTCTCGTTCCGATGATCCACATAACCACGTAAATCGCGCTCTTGCAATCGCAAATAGACCTCATTCGCGTAATCTTCGTATTTCTCTGAGATAGGCAAAACAGCTAATTGATCAGGTGATAACCACAATGGGAAATTCCCAGCAGTATTCTCAATCAAAATCGCTACAAATCGTTCCAATGAACCAAAAGGCGCTCGGTGAATCATCACCGGACGATGTTTTTGGTTGTCGGAACCTGTATACTCCAACTCAAATCGTTGAGGTAATTGATAATCCACTTGAATCGTCCCTAATTGCCATTTACGACCCAGAGCGTCACGAACCATAAAGTCTAACTTAGGGCCATAAAATGCTGCCTCGCCATACTCAACAACTGTAGGCAAACCTTTCAATTCTGCTGTTTTAATGATGGCTTGCTCCGCACGGTCCCAATCCTCATCATTACCAATGTATTTTTCACGATTCTCACGATCACGCAAAGAAACCTGTGCAGAATATTCATTGAAACCTAAGGCTTTGAATACATAAAGTACCAAATCAATTACTTTCATGAACTCTTCTTCCACTTGATCGGGACGACAGAAGATATGCGCATCATCCTGCGTAAATCCACGAACACGTGTCAAGCCATGTAATTCTCCGGATTGTTCGTAACGATAAACCGTCCCAAACTCCGCTAAACGCAATGGCAAATCTTTATAAGAACGGGGTTTTGTCTTGTAAATCTCACAGTGATGTGGACAATTCATCGGTTTCAACAGGTACTCTTCTCCTTCATCCGGTGTATGAATTGGTTGAAACGAATCCTTACCATATTTCGCATAGTGACCCGAAGTCACATATAATTCCTTACTAGCAATATGAGGTGTCACAACAGGGGAGTAGCCTGCACGAACTTGCGCACGTTTCAAGAAATTCTCCAAACGCTCACGCAAAATAGTACCTTTAGGTAACCATAAAGGCAATCCCATGCCCACCTTTTCTGAGAATGCAAAAAGCTCTAATTCCTTACCTAATTTACGGTGATCACGACGTTTTGCCTCTTCCAACAAAAACAAATACTCTTCTAACTCTTTTGCTTTGGGAAACGTAATCGCATAAATACGCGTCATTTGTTTACGCTTTTCATCTCCACGCCAATAGGCTCCTGCTACACTCAAAAGCTTCACCGATTTGATGAATCCAGTCGAAGGAATGTGAGGTCCTCGACATAAATCCGTGAAATTACCTTGACTGTAAAACGTAATAGAACCATCAGACAAACCTTCTAGCAATTCTAATTTATATTCATCATCTTTTTCAGTGAAGTAGGCAATCGCATCAGATTTAGACACCGACTTACGAACATATTCGCTCTTTTGACGTGCCAACTCCACCATCTTATCTTCGATTTCCTTGAATTGATCTGAACCAAATTCTTTACCTCCTAAATCGATATCATAATAAAAACCATTTTCAATCGCAGGACCAATACCAAACTTCGTTCCAGGATATAAAGCTTCAATCGCTTCAGCCATCAAGTGAGCAGATGAATGCCAAAATGTCTTTTTCCCATCCTCATCATTCCACGTTAATAACTGCAAACTTGCATCTGATTCAATTGGAGTAGAGGCATCGACTACATCGCCGTTCAATTTAGCCGCTAATACATTACGTGCTAAACCTTCTGAAATTGACAAAGCAACATCCATCGGTGTTACTCCATTTTCATATTCACGAACCTGACCGTCAGGAAAAGATATCTTAATCATATAAAAAATTTTTGCGAAGGTACGAATTTACCTTCATTTTAAACCCGAATAGACAGGAAAATTATGGCAGAATTTGTTGAGTCGAATCGGTTGTCGTAAGAACTGAATCAGGTTTTTTCCCAACCAATCGATCATATAATAGCGAAAATCTACTATCGCTCGCATATACCTTTCGAATAGAATCTACCAGTGAAATACTTTTCAGTTTTTCACCTCGATTTAATGCCCCCAAGAGTTTTAAATAGAGCACATCGCGAGCAACAAGTGCATTGGATTGAATAGGCGATAAAACAAGCTCAACTAAATCATTTTGGTTGCGATCTAAGTAATACCTTGCAACATAAAGTCGAACAGAAGTCTGCTGTGGCATCCAAGCAATACTCTGTTTAAATACCTTCTCCGCCTGACCATATTGACCCATATGTACCAAAAACTGTCCCCAAGAAAACATCAGATAGGGATCAAGTGGAAACTTCTTTAATTCACCTAAAATTTGTTTTTGGTAGTTTAGATTTGAAATACGGCCAATTTGGTATGAAAAATAGGCATGAGCCAAATCTGGATGTTGAATATCTATTAATCTAACCGACTGATACGCTCCCAAACTATCTGAACGAAACTGTCGTTTTAAGAAATCTACATAAATACGTTCCGACTTAGGTATACCCGCCTTTTCCAATTTGCGGATATATAAAAATCCAAGCTTTTTCTCGTGTATTGCGAAATGTAAATCAGCTAAAACTTGATATAATTTGGCAGAAGTAATACCACTTGACTCAACCAATTTCGCATCCTCAATTGCCTCTGAATACAAACCTAATTGTCTCTTTATGAGAGCAGATAGCAACAAATAATCCACGTCCCCAGGAACTTGGCTTAACGCTTTCTCAATATCTATTTCAGCTTTTTGATAGGCACGTAAGTCAAAATAAGCTTTTGATCTTAAATAATAAAGATTAGCTCCGTCCTGATTCTCTAAGAGATTCGTCAAGTAGGCAACAATCAATTCTGGTTTCTGTGATTTCTGAAAAATCGCGGCAGGAGGTATCGTTTCACCCTTTGTATCTTGTTCCTTTTCACAAGCCACAAAAAATAAAGAGCATCCTACGAGAAATATGAGTCGATAAATCAAAATCCGATGTCTATTACCAATGGAACAATAGCCCAAGATTTACTTTCAGCAACATACAAGGCCCGAACACCTAATTCAAAACCTTGCGAAAATCTTAATGCATGAAATTGGGTTAACAAATCTACACCGAATGCATGAAATGATTGTGTTTTTCGGTCCAAATTATCCTTCCCCATACCCAAATCACCAAAAACATTCCCCTTTATTCGGCTTATATAAAGTAAGCGGCCCACACGAATATCCGTATTCTTAATCGGAAAACGATAATCTATACCCATCGTTGACAATTGATTAAACGAAGCGTATAAATAACCTCGAGGAAAAAAAACAGAACTACCAAAACGGTAATTACCTTCCGATTCTTGTTGGTAAGCATAGCGCAACAAAAAACCGTCATGCTTTAAAGGTCCAGGCAGATAAATTTGTGCCTGGATATTCCACAATTCATTCTGCAACTTCTGTTTGAAAGGAATACCATTCCAATTAGCTTGAAATACAAATCCTTTACGCGGTTGAACATCCCAGAAACTTTTACCTAACAATTTGCTGTAATAAACCTGATGTTTTACAAAGCTATAATTTCCATTAAACGGTTCTGAATAATAGCGTTTAGTCAAATCATATCCACGTACATGCAGTAAGCCTATATTGGAGCCAATCTGTAAGAATTCCTGATATGCACCATGCGTTAGATTAAATGGAATACGAAATCCTATATCCCATGTTTGTTGCCTCCATTGATCAACCCTTAAACTATCTAAAGGCTTTTGATTATCAATATATAATTGAGTTTGGCGGTTGCTAGATTGATAATTAACATCAATAATCGGAAACCATGCCTGGTAGGATAGTCGGGCAAATTGATTCAAACGTCTTTCATTCATTTCATATCGAATACCCGCTGATGCCTGCAAAGAATTAAACACATCTCTCGACAGGATGCTATACTCCAATTGATTTCCCGATGAGCTTAGTACGGGTCCCCACGTAAATGGATTGATTAAATTCCATTTGGAAACCAATTTAACCGGAAAGGAATTCTTCAATGAATCCTTTTGAACTTTAAATGAATGAATTACGAAATCAACTGAACTCGGTTTCAACGGAACGCTAACTAACTTATGACCAGCCGCGGTGTAGGCAGAATAAATCAAAGAATCTGATGTAGAAAATCCAAAATAGGCCCCAAAACGCTCCTCGGTCATGATTTCAAATCGCTCATTCGTGCGATTAACTCGAGCGATCTGGTCCACATCTCCTGCGGGGTAATTCATATATATCCAATTACCTACGAAAACAGGGTGTGCTATATTGTATTGGCCAAAATCCTTCCGAAAGATTTCCTTCTGTTGAATGAAATCCCAAATACACACGGATTTATTACCCGCATATTTAACGATGTACACTAATGTACCATCGGAATTTAAGCGGGGTTGAAGAAACTGTTCTCCACTTTTGGCGGCTATTATTGATATAACTTTGCGCTGCGCTAGATCATAAACCTTTAATGAAGACTGACCATTTTCCTTCAATTGAATAAAGGAAACATATTTTGAATCAATTGAAATACTAGGACTTATCCACTTTTCACTGGCTCCCCAATAAGATTTTCGACCGTTTTTCAACGCGTAAAATACGAGTCGAGATTGTTGTTTTTGACCCCAACGAGGATGAAATACCAATTCCGACCAGACAACATAGTCATTGGAAGCACTTAGCATCGCCGCATCAATCATTGGGCCAAGATACGTTAGTCGGCGCTCCTTACCATGTGCTATTTCAACCAATTGTTTGATATCCGAAAATCCAGTTTTCAACGCAATGATTCGACCATCTGCTAAGACATTGGGATACAAATACTGTGTAAATCCTTGCTTCTTAGTCACTAAGGCTGAATCCTTAGCGATTAATTGTTTGAAAGCGTCTGTTGAATATTGGTCAATTGCCTTTCCTGTTCGCTTTTTAAATTGCCGAGAAAATCCAAATATCGTTGGATGATTAAGCGCCGACTGCCATAAACTAGGAATAAATGACTCTCCAAAATCTTTGGTCATTTGTTGACTCAAAAACTGACCAAAAACATAATGATTGGGAACCAATTGTTGGTAAGATTTCCCCATCATTTTAGGATAACTTGGAACCCCATACGTAGTTAAATAAGCCTTTAAGGGTAATTTAAATTGGGAAATCTGAGACCGACCCATCGCGTTCATACGTGATTCTGTTTCTATTGCATCACCTTCCCATAGCCAATTAGGTATCATCAAATTACTGTAAACCGCTTGGCCGTAAGCACCAAAGAGGCTATGTACCCATCGAGCTAAACCCACTTTTGCTGCATTATTTTGATGTACATGCCGCATTTCATGACTTACCAAGAGAGGTAACCAATCATTTGTCCCCAGCAAAGCGGCATCCTGACTTGGAGTCGTCAAAAATTCAGCTCGTGGTGCAAAAAGGCTCACAAAGCCATTCGAAATCAAACCTTGATTTTGTAATATAACGGGAAACCGCCGAGCGTTTTTAGGAAATCCTGATCCACTACTTGCCCATTTTGCTTCAAGTTCATGTGCCGTTTCTTGCGCAACAGAATCATAACCAGCAGGAAATAACAGATCTAAAGGCGCTCCTTTCAGTGAAATCTTATAAAATTTCAATGAAAATGGATTTTGGTCTAATAAAGTAGACTGTCCCCAGCTCGTAAACGAAAAGCAATAAAGTAATAAACAGAGAAGTGTTCTTAAAACCACTTCAATACTTGCTCGATTAACCATTTCGTCCGTGAGGTGTATGGAGGATAAAAGAAACGCAAGGCATTTGTCTTTTGTACAATGACAGCTTTTGCATGCGAAAATTCTTCGAAGCCAAATTTACCACCTGATCGACCGATTCCAGAATTATTCACCCCACCAAAAGGCAACGATGAATGGCCAAATTGAATCAAACAATCATTGACAACACTTGAACCCGCAGATGTATTATTTAGGATGTAATCCGTAAAAGAATTATCCTCCGAGAAGATATATAGCGCTAATGGCTTCTCCTCATGACTTAGATAGTTAACTATTTCATCCTCAGCACGGAAAGTAAGAATTGGCAAAATCGGTCCAAAAATTTCTTCTTGCATGATTGCCATATCCATCGTACACTGACTTAATATCGTTGGACTGATATAATTCGTTTCGGGATTCATTTCGCCACCAAATATCACCTTAGCGCCTTTCTCTTTGGCATCGTCTAATAAACGAACGATGCGATCAAAATGTCTCCGATTAACGATACGCGCATAATCATTACTTTTTTCGATGCCTTTCGAATCTGCATTGTAAAAAGCTTGAATAGCATTTTCTAAACCTGCTAAAAATTGGAAATGAACCTTCTCATGAACAAAAACATAATCAGGAGCGATACAAGTTTGGCCATTATTCAAAAACTTACCCCAGGCTATTTTTTGAACAATACTATCCATGTCAGCACTTGGACCTACAATTGCCGGTGATTTACCGCCTAATTCAAGTGTAACAGAAGTCAAATGCTTCGCGGCAGCTGCCATAACTACTTTACCAATCGCGGGGCTTCCCGTAAAAAAGATATGATCAAATTTCTGAGCTAATAAAAACGTGGAAATTTGCGCATCGCCTTCGACACAGAATACATCTGAAGGATCGTACAATGAATTAATCATTTTCTTGATAAATGCCGATGTATGTTCGCTCATCTCTGAAGGCTTCAAGATAATCGCATTTCCGGCCGCAATTGCATGCACCAAAGGATTAATAGCCAAATTGAACGGGTAATTCCAGGGAGCTATAATTAAACACAATCCTTTCGGTTCGTATTGAATATGCCCTTGAGTTCCCAACAATAGGAGCGGAGTAGAAACTTTTTGAGGCTTCATCCATGATTTAATGTGTTTAATCATGTGATCGATTTCACGCTTAACTCCTAAAAGTTCCGCGATGATTACCTCTGAACTTGGCTTGCGAAAATCCTGAAATAGTGCATCGAAGAGATCTTGTTGGTGAGCCAACATGTATTTCTGCAATTTTCTTAATTTTTCAATACGCTCATCGGCGCTCGAATTTTTTAAACGGAGCAATGAGGATTTTTGCAAAAACAGAACCTCTTGGATTCTTTCTTCAGTAGATTGATTCATGCGTACAGCTTAAATAGTAAACAATTCACGTAATTTATCTTCAATTAAATCAAAATAACCTTTATTTCCAGAAGGTCTAAACCAAGTATCGCCCGCAACATACCATTTGCCATCGCCAGGATAAACAGCAAATTGCGTTTTTGGTTTCAAATCTTCCACACCTTTTTCAAAAGTAAATTCACCAATAAATAAAACTTGCATCAATTCCTGCAATTCTTGCCATTGTTCCGTAAATCGAATGGGACCTTCAGAACCTCCTGTACGATAGGTGAATTTTAAGTCAAAAAATGTCATTTCACCTTCTATTCGCACCCATTCTTCATCAGCATCCATAAACTGAAAACCCAAATACAAGGGCATTTCATTCCCAGCAACCTCTAAAATCGCTTGCATAAACTCCTGCAACAAGGTATCCTCAATTTCTAAACTAATCGGGACAGCCGTGGTTGTGTCAGCAGCTTCCAAAGTGATAAAGGGTTCTTCATCACGCGGATTGCAAGAACCCGATTGAAACAATAAAAAAGCTGTTTCTAATCTATTACGCCATGCTAAGGATAAATCACCTGACCATTCAAAATGATCTTCAACGTTCAGTCCTTCAGCCAATAATTCTTCCCGAGAAAAATCGTCCCGATCGATGTATTGAATTGAAACCGTTACATGTGGATTATCCGATAAAAATCCATCAAATGTAAATGCCGCCTCCAAATGGTAAGGTGCAGGAACATTATTAGGACTCTCATAAAACAATTGAAATTTCTTTTCTAAACGCGCTGGTTTCATCTATATGGATTTAAGATACAAATCTACGGATTTCAATCTATCTATTTT
>JBDLUL010000193.1:0-4708 GCA_039805345.1 Bacteroidota bacterium
TTTAACAACCAGGAATTAATTGGAGCCGTATTTAATTTAGCGGGCTATACCTATGGCCCTTTGTTGGGCCTTTTTGCCTTTGGTTTATTTACCAAAACAGCCATAAAAGACAAATACGTTCCTTTTGTTTGTGTCGCCTCTCCGATTATCACGTTTGTTTTAGAAACCCAATCTCAAGCACTTTTTGGTGGATTTGGATTTGCAAAACTGATCTTGAACGGAGCGATTTGCTACCTATTGTTGTGGAGTATTCGCGAAAAAACTAAAATTTAATCGCATTACGAATCGCGAAATAGATTACATCCTTGCCGGATCCAGAATCTTTCAAATAGGTCCCGGCTTGACAAAAACCTAATTCTGCTTGAAAGAAATAGTGTTTTGTAGGCACATAATTTACATCGAGCGCATAAATGTCACATACTTTCCATGCATTCGATGTCATTTTCTGAAGGTCATAGGGACGTAATTGCGTCATATTAGGCGTATACAAGCCATCCTTTGTACTTGTCCGTTGTACGAAAGAAGCACGGGCAGTTACAAGCCATTGAGTTCCTTTTTGATAACGGATGTAAGGACTTAGATTTAACGTGTTGGTAATATTCAAGGCGACCGTTTGACCAAAAGGAGGACGAGCGAACAAGGTATTGAACGTATTCAGTTGCCCATCGCTCGAAGATCGATCTCCAGGAACATAATTCCCACTAAAACCTATATATCGATACGGCTTAACAGCGACATTCAAATCCCATACGGCCATGATGGCTTGGATATCCAAGGATTTAAAACGTCCAACCTGTTTCGACAACTCGAAATCATAATTAAAACGCTGGGGATTGGAATACGCTCGGAGGCCAAGGGTATGCCTATTTTCAGCACCTATGGAAGAATAATATTCACGAGCATTAGATTCGAAATAATAGTAATAGGCATCTAGGTTAACCTGTTTCAGGATTCGATCATATTTTACATGGAGCCCCCCCAATTTTTCCGTTGATTTCTCATCATCAAAAGCACCTTGATTCAACTTAACGGGATGTGTATAAAACAAATCCGTTCGCATGTTCTTTTGCTTGTGGATGAAATGAGCCCCTACAAAGCTTTGCCGATTATTCGGCCCCTCCCGCGAAGCAATAAAGCGCTCCTGACCAAATAGCAATTCTTGTCGGCCTACGCGCAATACCAATTTATCATTCAACTTCAAATCGGCGAACCACTGATGGAAACTCAATGTATTCTGATCTACTTGATTGGTGATGGGATTGGGGTTCAAATAGCGTACCGTGTTGTTGATTTGTGCGAATACGCGAAACCTTGAACTAACTTGTAAATCGCCATGAATCAATAATCGATGAAGCCACTGATGCGGATTTCCAGTAACATAGCTACTCGGGACTTGCCCAAAATTTACGTTGGTGTAATTCTGATAATGTTCTCGTAATTCGCCACCGATGCTAAGAGAAGCTTGACCGAATAGCGGAAGGTATTTTAATTTTTCATCCCAGGATTCCGAGGTAGTATCTGATTTCAGATACGTAAAATCGTCCTCAAATCGTAATCGGGCGATGTGTTGAGCTGATAATGTTAAACAATTCAGTAAGAACAAGAAAGGAACAAGAAATCTTCTCAACAAAAATCCGATTGGTGAATAGAATACTAAAGGTACCGAGGAATCAACAAAAATAAAAAATGTATACCCTGCCAGTCAGACCGACTTTTTGAAGTAAATAAAAAAAATCAAAACAATCTTACAATGCTAATGTTTACTTACAATAATTTATAAAAATATTTATATTGACAAAGGCGCCTGTTTATGATCTTGCAATAATTGGTGCCGGTGCTTCGGGCTTACAGCTCCTTTATGAATACCTGCAACTCGCTGAGAATATTGATAAAAAGGTTTTATTAATTGATTCCGGTGATCGATCGAAAAAAAGCTGGTGCTTCTGGTCCACAGAAGCTCAAACATCTTTCCCCTTTCTGATTGAAAAATCATGGTCCAAAATACGATATCGCAGTTCATTAGGTATTTCTAGAACAGAGGAAATCGGAGATCATCAATATCATTACATCTCCTCTGAAGGATTTTTTGCCTATTTCTTCGATAAATACATCCCCGACCATTCCCAAATCACATGGGTGAAAGGATGGGTAAATGCAGTATATCCTACTGATAAACAGATACAAATAGAACTAAACAATGGCGAGCTAATCCTGGCCAAACAGGTTGCCGATTCCCGAATTCCCGCAGCTACTACATCAACGAAACCCATGGTTTATCAGCATTTTTGGGGGAAATTCATCGAATTCGATTCGGATGTCCTAGATAATCAAGTGGTAACACTCATGGACTTTAGCCAAAAACAATCCAATTCCACATTTAGCGCTTTTCATTACATTCTTCCTTTTTCACCAAGCAAGGCACTTATTGAGACAACAGTATTTAGTACTGAGGCATATGATGAACAGGCATTCGAAATGCTTTGGAAAAGGTACATGCAAGAAAATTACGAAGGCAAGGCTTATCAAATTATTGGAGATGAACGAGGCACAATTCCCATGGTCCAAATGCCGAATCAGCAAAAAAATGGCCAAATATTCGCTATTGGAACAGCAGCAGGGCGGGTAAAACCCTCGACAGGATATGCATTTACCCGCATGCATCAAGATGCAAAAGATAAGGTAAACGAACAAAAAGGAATTGAGAAAGCGCGCTACACCTTTTATGATTCAATTCTATTGCATATGATTCAAGAAGAAAATCAGGTAATTCCTAAGGTGATGGACCGACTATTCAGCAAGATGCAATATGTAAATATCCTTCGATTTTTGGACGAAAAAACCTCTGTATGGGAGGAGTTGAAGCTGTTTAGCCAACTTCAAATACCTTTATTTTTGAAACACCTATTTACAATGAAGCGATGAAAATGGTATTCCGTTTTTCAGGGATAGCTTTAAGCTTAGGATATTGGGGCATCTTAAGCCTTTGGAAAACAATGCCTGTGGAGGTAGAGTTGGGATTTTGCTTGTTGTTATTGGCAACATTGGGCATTCCACATGGCGCAGCAGATCATCTGGTAGCACAAAAACTAGCCTCCCAGAACAATAAATCATTTGGGCTCTTTTCATTTATAGGAAAGTATTTGTTGGTGATGCTTCTCTATGGAATCCTTTGGTATATTTCCCCACTAATCTCCTTCCTGCTATTCATCGCTATTTCCGTCTTTCATTTTGGCGATTTGGAAACGAGTGATCAGCAAAATCCGCATCTATCCCGTATTCAATATTATCTTTCATTGGTACGTTCCATGATCTTAGGCACAGGAATATTAGGTTTTATTTTGTCACAACATGCAAAGGAAGTTTCTCACATCTTACAAAATTTCGATTTAGGTGTAGTCATTTCGTTAAATGCATTGCCTATGGGTTTTTACATCCTTTGTATTTTAGTAGGATACCAAAAAGATCACAAAACCTATTTTATTCACACGGCCATCACCTTATTAATTGGCACGTATTTACCTATATTACCTGCATTCATGTGCTATTTTGCGGGTTGCCATGCCATGTACAGCCTGAAAGTTTTGTCCAAGTCACTAGAGACAAATCTTACGACACTTTATAAAAGACTGATTCCTTTCACTTGCCTCGCATTGTTCATGGGTACTATATATGTTGGATTTGTAAGCGAGGAAAAATGGCTAGCGCATGCGTTTATATTTTTATCAATCCTGACAATGCCTCATTTTATTTTAATGCACCAAATCATCATCAAAAAGCCTGAATGACCCTTTTTGTACAATTTTAATTTTTTTTTAAATTTTTTTAATTCGATTTAAAACAATTAACTGATTTTCAGAGTTTTAGATTTATTAGCACAAAACACACATTTCAATTACCTATTTTCTTTATCACTTTAAACATTTTCTATTATGGAAACATTGAACATTTTACTAAACGGTACCTTAGCTGCCGGAGATTACATCGGATTTACCTTTTTTACAGGGTATATGTCCATGCTTGCTGCATCTATCTTCTTTATCGTAGAAAGAGGTACAGTTAATGACAAGTGGAAAACATCATTATTGATTTCTGCTTTAATTACATTTATTGCAGCAGTGCATTATTTCTACATGCGTGGCGTTTGGTTAGATACGCATGAGTCACCAACTCAATTCCGTTACATTGACTGGACTTTAACAGTTCCATTGATGTGTATTGAGTATTTCTTAATCTTAAAGCCAGCTGGTGCAAAAACAGGCATGCTTTCTCGTTTGATCTTTGGATCAGTCGTGATGTTAGTTGCAGGTTACATTGGTGAGGCGGTTGTACCTGAGCAAAACGTTATGTGGGGAATCATTTCAACTTTAGGTTGGGCTGTGATTATCTATGAAATCTACATGGGCGAGGCATCTAAATTAGCTGCTGCTTCTGATAACGAGCACGTAAAATCAGGCTACAAAGTAATGCGTTGGTTCACATTAGTAGGTTGGGCAATCTATCCAATCGGCTACATGATGTTACCTGGTAACTTATTAAGCGGCATGTCAGGTAACATTGACTTAGCTTACAACATTGCGGATGCAATCAATAAGATCGGTTTCGGTTTAGTTGTTTACAGCATCGCAAAAGGAGCTTCAGCAGCGAAGGCATAATATTTATTATCCCTAGAACTGTTTAAAAGAAAGGCCGTAAAGGCCTTTCTTTTTTT
>JBDLUL010000194.1:0-3773 GCA_039805345.1 Bacteroidota bacterium
GCCGATCATTACATCAAGATGGGTGCCAAACACGCCGCGGGCGAATATCCCCTCATCAAATCATGATGGAATTAATCCTCATCCGACATGCCCACGCGGGACCCTATACGAGTCCGGATGAGGCGAGACATTTGTCAGAGCGAGGTATCGAAGAAGCCCAAGAACTCGCTGCTAAACTCGCTTCGTATGCTTTGCCCGATGGGCTTTGGTATGTCTCGGATGCGATAAGAACCTTGGAAACCTATCAGATTTTAACGGATAAACCCGCTGAGGTGTCTAATGATTGGTATCACGCCTCAGGACCTGCTTATTTGGAAAAATTAGGTAAAAGCCCGTCGGCCTGCGTGTACCTCGTCGCCCATAATCCATCCATTTCCTATGTCGCGTCCTATTTATCTGGCGAACAAATTCAAATGGATACGGCCAATTTTGTACATTTGCAGTGGCCCAGGCTCGACGCTTGGGAGGAAGTCACACAAGGCAGCGCCACAGTTAAAGCTCGGTTTTAATATGAATAATCAGAAAATATTTCGTTGGGTGATTATCTTGTTCACCCTTTTGATGATTGCTTTGGCGATTGATATGGCGAAGAATACGACGGCGCCATGGAATAAGAAGAAGTCGATCAGTCGCTAGTCGTCAGTTGTCAGTAGTCAGTGGTCAATTCGGAGGATTTTAGTTCTGAGGTGAGTTCGTGTTTTTCATGACTCGGGTTTTAACCTGGGGTTTTCAATAAATCGCTGTGTATGTTCAGCCTTCGGCATCCCTAGGCTGAAGCCTAGGGTTAAAAAGAAGTCGCTTTATGTAAGTTGGTTATGGATTTTATAACCCCGGGTTTTAACCTGGGGATTTTCAATAAATCGCAGTGTATGATTCAGCCTTCGGCATCCCTAGGCTGAAGCCTAGGGTTAAAAAGAAGTCGTTTTTTGTAAGTTGGTTATGGATTTTATACCCCGGGGTTTTAATCTGGGGGTTTTCAATAAATCGGGTTTTGTGTTTTTGTCCAAGAAAATGGGTGCACCTCAAGTATCGCGTCTCTACAATCTTATCTCCAACGATTAATCGCCGCATTTCATGCGTCTCAAACTTTGGCAATCCTGAAAGGTTTGCCAAAGACAAAACCTCTTCACTCTTAATTCTTCACTCTTAATTCAAAACTGATTCTATGTGCTTCAAATGGTGCACGCAGTGCCAAGCATATATCCCCAATACCTTATCTAAACGATACGTCACGCCGCGCTCGGGATGAAAATAAGTCCGAGACCAATCCGATTCTTGCATCGTTTTCATCAGGTAAACCCAACGCAGGTGGATGTATTTGATGCCTTCGATCGACCATTCAATCGGCGCCTCGTTGCCATCGGGCATTTCCGCCCAAGTGTTTTCATCGTAAGGTTTGATGGTTGGGTTTTCTTCCGTTAACGCCATCTTGAAACGAATGTAGCTATTGATGTGGCTATCATACAGGTGGTGAATGACTTTTCTGGCCGACCAGCTTCCTGGGCGGTAGGGTTTTTCCAATAGGCTTTCATCTACGTGGGCAAGTAAAATCGCCAATTGCTCAGGCAATGCCGCGATGATCGAAATCCATTCTTCACGCAATGCTGGCGTAATGACTTCGGGTGCGGAAAACTTCCCAATGGGGTATTGTAAGGGATTTAACTCTTCCATGTTATCGTGTATAAAATGCGGTGATTTCAGAACCTGCCTGACGTGTATGCGCGATGAGTGGATGAACACCTTGGTGGATGCTTTCCAACATTTCTTTGCCACTTTCTTTGGCTAGTTGAGACACATGCAATACATATTCCGTCTCACCTTCTTCCATTTCCAACGGAACAACGATTTTATACGGTTGATTTCCTAAGGCAGCTAAATGGGCAGCAGTTTGCTTAGCAACATCAAAACTATTTTCTAAATCTGAGGTATCCACCGTAATAACTTGCGTTTCTTGCGTCATTTTCAAGGCCAATACGTCTGCAATGGCTTGATCCAAGCCTTCCAATAGCTTCCGGAATGCATGGTAATTTTTGCCATTACGCATGCGCTCACGAATCGATTGGCGAATGAAATAGGTAATCGAATCGGTTACCGTTAATCCAATTTCAGCCGTTTGCTTGAAGATCAAAGAACTTGGTGACATGCCCGGAATCGTGTTTGGGTCATGTAAAACAACCACGCCTTCTGATGTCAAAAATCCATCTATCCGCGTGCAAACTCCGAATCCCAAATCATCAAAGGCCTGCTTTACCTGCACCTGAATTTCTTGTAGATGTTGCAAAGAAGCATCCATCGGAATGCGCTTGCGCGTTAATTTTGACTTGTATTTGGCATTAAAATCAAATACTTCCACAGATTCATCAATCACGATTTCCGTAGGAGGCAAGGCAACAGAAACGCCTTTGGGCGTTTGAATGACTCCACAACTGAATTCATTTCCATGCACAAAGGCTTCCAACAACACCGCATCTTCTGAATGCATTGAATGAATACATGCCTTCGTTACCGTATGTGTAAAGTATTCCCGCAATGCAGTTAATAAGGTCGCAGGGTGGGCATATACTTGGTGGTTAAACCGCACGGGGAATCCAATTCCCTCATCCAAATTAACCATCTTCTGAAGTACCTCTACTTGTTGGTCTTCCGTATACGTAATCCAATGTTCTCTGTATATCTCCTGAATGAACAAGCATTTTTTAATCGCTTGGTCAAATACTTCCAACGAATCTTCCTTCACAAAGGCTAATCCAATCGATGATCCTTGATGGGGCGCTTTGGCAACAAAGGGAATTCCAATGGCCTTTTTTACCTGCTCAAACAAGGTCTCCCGACCGAATGCCTCGTAATCAGCACGCTGCAATACGAAGTATTTTTTATCCAAACCGACGCTCTTTTTAAGCCAATCGTTTTGTTTGATTTTGTCAATTCCAATCGACGAACCCAATAAACTCGGTCCCGAATAGGGGATGTTAAACCATTCCAACAAGCCTTGAATGCTGCCATCTTCTGCGCCAGGACCATGCATCGCAATGAATGCAAAATCAAAATGCGTTGAAAATTCTGCCGGACTAATTTTCGTTCCGATGGACGCAATCATCGCATCGTAATCGCTCAAATCCGTTAATGATTCGGTATAAACCGAAAAGGGTGCTGTTTGGTAAGCCGCAGGAGGAAAGAAATTCCGGATAGATTCCTGGAAAATTAATTCTTCCTTGATCAGAATGAAATTGCCTAACCCATCTACAAAGACTGGAATGGGAGTGAATAAAGCCTTGTTGATATGTGCCATCGCCGTTTTACCACCGGCAAAACTGATTTCACGCTCGCGCGCCTGGCCACCAAAAAATATTCCTATACGCATCATCCTACTTTGATTTCTTCTACTGCTGTAATTTCAGGTACGTCGCGACGAATCGCCTCTTCTACGCCGGCACGAAATGTCATCGCCGACATATTGCATGATTGGCAATTGCCTACCAGCGCTAATTTCAGCACATTTTCGGTCGTGATTTCAACAATCTCTACGTTTCCGCCGTCTGCCACTAAATAGGGTCTAATGCTATCTAAGGCCGTTTGGATTCTGGAATAGAGTGGGTGATTTTCCATGTAACTTTCTATTGTGCGTTATTAATCGCGATTTGCTGCGCCAAATTAGCCGCAATTTGTCCAAATGCTTCTGCCGTAGGTCCTTCTTCTGCCGCGATGGGTTTTCCCGCATCGCCCGCTTCCCGAATTCCCTGTACCAAAGGCACCTCTCCTAAAAAGGGAACCTT
>JBDLUL010000195.1:0-3079 GCA_039805345.1 Bacteroidota bacterium
CCTTTACTCAATCCAATACAAGCATAGCGTCCATTCTTACTTAAACTAAATACCGTTAAACGCGTCGTCGCATCGGTTGACAATTTATTGGGATCCAAAACCTCTTCAGGAGAACCTGTTAGGCCTTTCTGGCGATAAAGCACCGACTGGTTTTGCAAGCCTGAATTCATATAAAAGTAAAACCATTCCCCCCGCTTAAATGGTGCGGAAATTTTCTCGTAATCACTCAATTGCTCGATACGTTTTTTGAAAGTTTCACGCATGGGTAACGTCTCTAAATAGCCAAAACTAACCTTATTCTGAGCCTTCACCCACTCCTTGGTTTCGACACTGTTATCATCTTCCAACCAACGATAAGGATCCGCTACAGTAACACCATGATAGGTATCCGTGTGCTCCACCTGACGTGTTTTCGGATACATTAATTGTGACCAAGCGGCCGAATTCACCAGCATTCCCATGAGTAAAATCAAATACTTTTTCATACTTATTTAGTTTTGGGCAACCATAAAACAGCATCCGCAGCGAGTAGGCCATTCGCCCCCCGTTGAGACACCAATACGTCCCCCGTGGTATTATCTTCAAAATGATAGGTTCCTACAGGAACCCAAGATTCCGATGTATTCGGAGCTAATCGTAATGTCGCCACATGGCGGACCTTAGCAACATAAACTTCTAAATTAATGACAGTTGTTCCTCCTCGCAAGGCCGGTATATAATAATAGAGTTGGTAATCTCCTTTCAACGGATTTTTAGAAGTAAATCGTATACGAGACCCTAAATCATCTAGGGGATTTGTTTGCAAAAAAGTAGGCCCAAATGTACCAGGCAAATTCTTCATCTTATTCCAATGCCCAATGATCTCCATATTTGCCGCCTCCGCGTCATCCACGATTAAGTCGGGCCGCGAACCATCCATCCAAGGATTGTATTTATAATATCGGTCAATTTCGTCTTGTGCAACCTTCGCCACGGGAATATCTCGCGCCATCGATTCCAAAGCCTTGATAGCCGCAGTTTGGCCCAAAAGCATGTTGAATACATCAGAGCCTTTCCCTGAAATTAATACAGGAGCTTGCATATTAATCAACGTAGGCTCCCCATAAACCAAGTGGCTTGTCGACCCGCCCATCCCGTCTTCCTCTAATTCTTTGGTGGCTTGATAACCTGATTTCAATAACATATCACCGGTGTACGAGCAGTCAATGTAGGATTTAGCTTTGACTAATTTCACCCCTTCCTCCGATTGCAGGCTCAATTGTTTTACCTCATTTCCTTCCACCAAACTTGAAATGACTTGATGCGATGGCCAGACGATTACTTTTGAATCCGATAAATAGCTTTGCAATACCTCATAACCCATCGAGGCTTCAAATTCATACGATTGAAATTTACCCATTTTGCCCCCAACCTTTCGGAAGAATTCGCGTGTTAATCCTTGAATCTGAGCAGGATTTAATTCAAACTTTAGGCCAAAGCCCTGCTGAGCATACGGCAATGTTGCAGCGGCATCAATGAGTAAGGTCTTTTTCCCGGCCACTTTTGCTGCATAGGCAGCCATAAGCCCGGATGGATTCGCACCATAGACAATAACGTCGAAAGACTGTACCTTTTGGCCAAAACAGGTGGAGGCCAACAATAAAAATAAGATAACGTAACGCATTAAAATAACGATCCGGTTTGGGCTTTCGGTTCAATGCCCACATGTCGATAGGCTTTTTCAGTAGCTTCACGCCCACGGGAAGTTCGTTTCAAAAATCCCTCTTGAATCAAGAACGGCTCATAAACCTCCTCAATAGTTTCTGCTTCCTCCCCACATGCTGTGGCAATCGTCGTTAATCCGACAGGGCCCCCTTTGAATTTCTCAATAATCGTCAATAGAATGCGATTATCCATTTCATCCAAGCCATTCTGATCCACATCCAAGGCATCCAAAGCAATTTGCGCAATACGCACATCGATCTCTCCATTCCCTTTCACTTGCGCGAAATCACGCGTACGACGCAATAAATTATTAGCAATACGAGGCGTTCCACGGCTCCTGCGAGCAATTTCGAATGCCCCCGACTCTTCGATCGGCATCTTCAAAATTTGCGCAGAACGCTTTACAATCCCCGTTAATAATTTGGCGTCGTAATATTCCAAACGCGCATTGATTCCGAAACGAGCACGCAATGGTGAAGTCAAAAGACCGGCACGCGTCGTTGCACCGATGAGCGTAAAAGGATTCAAACTAATTTGGATACTCCGAGCATTGGGGCCGGAATCCAACATAATATCAATCTTATAATCCTCCATGGCTGAGTACAAATACTCCTCCACAATCGGATTCAAACGATGAATTTCATCGATAAATAACACATCAAAGGGCTGTAAGTTAGTTAACAACCCCGCTAAATCCGAGGGTTTATCCAGCACAGGACCCGAGGTAATTTTCAAAGTAGAACCCAACTCATTCGCAATGATATGCGAAAGCGTTGTCTTTCCTAATCCGGGAGGGCCATGCAACAATACGTGATCCAATGCCTCTTCGCGGGCTTTGGCTGCACCCACGAAAATTTTCAGGTTATCAACGATTTTTCCTTGACCGGTAAAATCGAAAAAACTCAACGGACGTAAGGCCTTGTCAAACTCACGTTCTTGTGGATTCAATGCTTCCGCATCCCCTGTTAAATAATCTTCCCGCATAGGACTCTGTTGATTCAAAATTGAACTCAAAGATAATTTTTTTATTGCGAAGATTTTATAGTTTTGACAAACCAACAAGAATATCTAAACCTATGAGCTCCATTTTTATCGGCGAGTTAGCCGGAACAGCTACCTTATTATACCTCGGAAATGGCGTTGTCGCCAATGTACTTTTAAAAAATACCAAAGGAAACGGAACCGGATTATTAGCCATCGCTGCTGCGTGGGCATTTGCCGTAACCGTAGCCATTTTTGTTTCAACCTATTTTGGTAGCTCAGGTGCTCATTTAAATCCGATTGTTACCATTGCTGGTTGCGTAAAATCAGGTGATTGGAGTTTGTTTCCCACCTTCATCGGGGCGCAACTTTTAGGCGCGATGCTTGGCCAATT
>JBDLUL010000196.1:0-3745 GCA_039805345.1 Bacteroidota bacterium
CGAAATGTCATCAATCCCGCTAATGCCGATGGAATGGCGAATACCCAAAAACTTTGAGTCATATCCAAACCCCATGCAACCAATAAGCCCCCTAAAATTGGTCCAATAATTCCCCCTAAGCGACCGGCACCAATCGCCCAGCCAACGCCTGTGGTTCGAATGTAGGTCGGATACATACTCACCGCCACAGCATACAATCCTACAAAGCCTCCCTGAACTCCAAAGCCCATTAAAAAGAAAATGACCAACACGTAATCTGTACCGACAAAGAATCCAAATGTTAACATCACAAGCGCCGTAAAAATCAAGATCGTTCCAATCGTCTTCTTCAATCCAAAGCGCGATGAGCAATAGCCTTGCATGGGAATACCAACGATCGCACCTAAGTTGAAAACAGTTCCCGCATAGATTGCAGCAGAAAGCGAAAGGCCCGCATTCGTGGCTAATTTGGGAATCCAATTCAACATAAAATAGAGCGTAGCAAAGGCAAGAAACAACGCCGTCCAAAGCTGAAATGTAGAAATGCGAAAAGGCTCATTAACCAAGATTTGGACACTTGGTTTTGTGTCCTCTTGTTTGGAAGGGGCAAATGACTCTTTGATAAATAGGCCTACCAGCGGCAAAGACAAAAACGTAGCATAACCCGCTAATTCAAATAGCCGTTCCCAACCTGCCGTTTTAATGACCGCAGCAGCAACTAATCCCGATAAAACAGCTCCAACGGGATAGCCCGCAACAACCGTACTCACCCAAAAATTTCGGGTTGATGCAGGCGAATTTTCTGCCGTCAAAGCGGCTGTCGTTGCCATCATCGCACCAATTCCCATCCCACTGATGAATCGAAAAATCATCAACAAATTGATATCTGTCGCAAAAGATGTCAAATAAATACATGATGCCATCAATAGTCCAGCAATCAACATGGTCGATTTTCGTCCAATGCGATCAGCAAAAGGCGCTAAAAAAATGGCTCCAACGGTCATACCCACGAGACCAGAGCTAAATACGATTCCTAGATTCGCGGGAGAAATACTCCATGCTTTGGCAATGGCAGGTGCGGCGTAGGAAATGATGAGTACATCCATCCCGTCCAACATGTTCATTAAGAAGCAGATAAAAACTGCCAAATATTGTTTAGTTGACATATCCAAAAGAAGGCTTCACACCCGTTTTAACCCAGTTTCGCAAGGCATCAAAGGCCTCCCCGGTTTGTTTATCTGTAAATTGGCAATGCGCCTGTCCATTCGTGTACTTCACTGTAAAATATTTCCCACGGCCCTGCGCATGAATCATATTTTCTAAATTGGTGACCGCATAGGAAACTGGGATGAGCTGATCATGTATTGTATGCATCAATACAACTGGCTTATCGATTTTTCCTGTACGATCATAACGGGCAAAAAGCTTTTGTGGGTCCTGCGTTGCGGCTAAACGCTCTGCTTTTTTGTTTACTTCCAGGTTATCAGGAAAACCCGAATAGACCGTTTGCGTATTATCAAATGGATTACCATTGAATTTTAAGGCCAAATCGCGCAACACATTTTGGTTAAAAAATAATGCTGCAGGGAGGTCGGCTAATTTGAGGTCAAAGCGTTTGGCAAATGCTACCGCCAATACGGAATCTTTTGACATGACTGCTTGTTTAATCGCCCCCATACGCGGTCCAGCTTGCGCAAATGAAACAAAAGAAATCGAACTCGATGGGTCAAAAATCTCTTTCAAGCTAGGAACAATGCCTGGAAATAGACCATTAAAGGTCGCATACATATCATATTCCTTGCGGCATTGTAGGTAAGGCCGCGAAGACAAAGGGCACAAGGGTAGTCCACCCTGGTAATGCTGTCCGAAATTTTCCAGCGTCGCGACTGTTATGCCGCCCCCCATGGAATGACCCACCATAAACGTGGAATCTGGTTGGCCCAGCTTTTTGACAAATGCTTGCCTTAGTTCTTCGGTCGCATCTACCCCTTCTGCCAAAGCAAAACCTTGAATAGGGTAATCAGAAGCTGCAATCGCGAAACCACGATCGAGAAAGGGTTTTAGGCGTTGGGCCAACTGCGCATTCGCGCTCGAGGGAGGCGTGCCCATAAACTGATAACCATGCGCATACATAATTAATTTTTTATTCCAATTTGCGGGAATGTGGACTTGGTAGTCGCCCCCTTTAAGCGTTCCTAAATCAACCGCTTTTTGTGCTTGAAGCGAAAAGGTAAGGCAAAGTAAAATTGCAAGTTGTTTCATTACAGTAATTTATAAATGCGAATTTTTACGGCATCTGGCATGCGTTCGCCGGTACAAACAAAAATGGTATCATTGATCCAAGCATATTTACTTGTCAAAGCTGTTTCTAATTTGGGAATTGCCCGAAAATAATATTGACTAGCGTCTACTTTTTCGCCTTTCGCAATGCGTGCAGCCACTTCCGGAGCAGCCACGCGAACGCCTATATTTTTTACATAAATGATGGAGCCATCGTCGGCTTTGAATTGATAATGTGCCTCCAATTCTGCTACTCCATCTTTTCTAACGACTTGCCAGTCGGCACCCCCATTGAAAATTTCTCCCTTGATCCCGGGACCTTCTACCGTACCACCAATAATAGGGATAATACGTCTCGTACCATGCGCTGTTTCCCCTACACTCAATGCCGGACTAAGTTTGACTTGCAATTCGCAGAAAAATTCGAGTTTGGGCACTTCTTGCGCGAAGGCAGTACTGATGCTGAATATCAGCAAGGTGATAATTTTCTTCATAGGTTTCGTGTATACTTCATCCCTAAGCTTTGGCAATCCTCCTTAGGTTTGCCAAAGCTACGTGGAAATCAGGAATTTTCGATGTCCTACAAGCATTTTATCAAGTAATTGGACCCTGATTTGTCCCGAATTCCACTAACTTCGCGATACGCTGACGGGGTCTGTGACCACCGGCAGCGTATAAGACGAGACCTATTTATGAAAAAATTCCTATTCGGAGCCCTCATGCTCTTTTTGCCCTATTTGGCATTTCCCAAAGGCAACTTAACTCGTACCATTGTTACCACAGACGGCGAAATAGATGATGTGGATACCTTCATCCGGATGTTGATGTATTCCAACGAATATCATTTGGAGGGCCTCGTTTATTCCAGCTCCATGTGGCACTACAAAGGCGATGGCAAGGGTACGAAATTTACGTCGGAAATGGATATGACGCGAAAATTGTATGGCGCTAAAACCGACCTTCGCTGGCCGGGGGTCAACTGGATTCAAGATTTGCTACAAGCTTATGCCCAAGTACATCCCAATCTGCTTTTACACGATAAAAACTACCCCACTCCAGCCTATTTAAACAGTTTAGTAAAAGTGGGCAACATCGATTTCGAAGGGGAAATGGAACAGGTGACGGAGGGTTCCGAATGGATTAAATTTAAACTTTTGGACAAGAATCCCGATCCGATTTATTTGCAAGCTTGGGGTGGAACCAATACCATTGCACGGGCATTAAAGTCCATCGAGGAGCAATATGCAGCCGATAAAAACTGGCCAACAATCAAAGCCAAGATTTCGAAAAAAGCCATCATTTACACCGTCATGGATCAAGATGCAACCTACAAAAACTACATTGGGGGACATTGGCCAGAGATTCGCGTATTCTACAATGCACATCAATTTGGAAGTTTTGCATATCCATGGAAGCGCATCATGCCCAAAGCAACACAAGCTTATTTTGAAGGAGCCTACATGGCAAACAAAATCATTTTAGATCA
>JBDLUL010000197.1:0-10143 GCA_039805345.1 Bacteroidota bacterium
GAACCAAACTTAATAACGAGAATCGGCTTTGACATAATCGATGTAATTTGTTACAATTTAGCCCTTTCGGATGAAATTTAGGCTATTTGACAGGCAATTTAAATTCACTAGCTTTCATCAAAGCCTTAGCTAACAATTTTTCATATTGTGATCGCTTTATCTCAATTGCTCCATATCGTTGCACATTATCATTCATAAACTGCGTATCCAATAAACCAAACGCATTCGCGCGCAAAATTTCAATCAGGTAATGGAAAGCCACTTTAGACGCATTGGAAACCTTCATGAACATCGATTCACCAAAAAATACGGAACCAATATGCACGCCATACAAACCACCAACCAAGTCACCTTGCTCATAAACTTCCACCGAATGCGCAAAACCCATCACATGCAAATCAACATAGGCCTGAATGATTTCCTCCGAAATCCACGTTTCCTGCTCATAGGCCCGAGGAGCCGCACAAGCACGCATGACGGTTTCAAATTGAGTATTGATTCTTACTTCAAATTGCCCCCGGTTCAGAATTGGTTTCAAGGATTTGGAAGGCTTATACGTATCAATCGGAATGATGGCCCGGGGATCTGGTCGGTACCAATAGATCGTTCCATCCGCCTCAGCCATGGGAAAAACGCCCGAGGTGTAGGCGTAAATCAACGCTTCAGCCGTTAAAGAATTATCATTTTCCATGAAATAATCAGTTGATTGTTGGGATTTCCCCGTTGAATTACTGAAATTTGTCCCCTATTATCTGGACAAAATTAGCGTTTAATCACGCTGTTTATCAAGAACATGAAGATAAATAATTCAATTAGGTATGTAGTCACGTCGCTCCGACGACGAAGATTCATCTTTAGGGTATGATCCCCTTTAAGATTGATTTACCTATTTGTTTCATTTATACTTGATTCCATTCATGAATTCATATACTGTTCAAATCGCTAGTCAAGCCCATTTTGACCTAGCGGAATCTATTTGCAACGAGATGGCAGAATCTGCCAAAGCTCGTGGCACCGGTATCGCAAAACGTACACCCGAATACTTACAAGAAAAAATGTCGGAAGGCAAAGCCATCATCGCGATCGATGATGTGACGGGTGAATTCGTCGGCTTTTGCTACATTGAAACCTGGCAACATGGGAAGTTTGTGGCCAACTCCGGTTTAATTGTTAAACCCTCTTATCGCCAATATGGCGTGGCTAAAGCAGTTAAGTCCAAAGCATTTGAATTATCGCGAAGCCGTTTTCCCGACGCCAAAATCATTGGTATTACGACGTCCTTGGCGGTCATGAAGATCAATTCAGACTTAGGCTATGAGCCAACGACCTTTTCGGAATTACCGGTCGATGATAATTTTTGGAAAGGTTGTCAATCGTGTGTTAATTATGACATTCTCACGCGTACAGAACGTAAGATTTGTTTGTGTACGGGGATGATTTACGATCCTAACCAAGCAAGTCCTCAACCCGAATCGGATGAAAAATGGCTCTTTTTGAAGAACATCGCCGACTTCACCCAATTGAAAAAAATTAAAGAGAAATTATTAATGCCTTTTCATAAAAAAGGAAAATCCAAATAAATATGAGCAAGCCGAAAGTAATACTAGCATTTAGTGGGGGATTAGATACATCATTCTGTGTGAAATATTTAACCGAAGAGCGTGGCATGGAAGTGCACTCGGCCTTGGTGGACACAGGTGGTTTTTCGCCCGCGGAATTAAAAACGATTGAAGAAAAAGCCTATTCATTGGGAGTTACTTCACACGTTACGCTCGATGTGGTAGAAGAATATTACCAAGATTGCATCAAGTATTTAGTCTTTGGAAATGTATTAAAAAACAACACTTATCCGTTATCTGTATCTGCAGAGCGTGTTTTCCAAGCAACTGCGGTCGCAAAATATGCAGCTAAATTAGGTGCCAAAGCAATCGCACATGGAAGTACGGGTGCAGGAAATGACCAAGTTCGTTTCGATGTGGTATTCCGCATTTTAGCTCCTGATTGTGAAGTCATTACTCCAATTCGTGATTTACAATTGTCTCGTGAGGCCGAAATCGATTTCTTGAAGTCAAAAGGTGTTGTACAAGAATGGCACAAGTCGACTTATTCAATCAACAAAGGGCTTTGGGGAACATCTGTTGGTGGAAAAGAAACCTTGACATCCGATGGCTATTTGCCCGAAGAAGCCTGGCCAACCCAATTAACCGAAACGAAACCAAGCAAAATCTCCTTGCAATTTGAATATGGCCAATTGGTCGGTATAGATGGGAAAAAATATGCAAGTTCTGTGGACGCCATTCGCGAACTAACAGCGCGTGCGGGTGCTTATGCGATCGGTCGGGACATACACGTAGGTGATACGATCATTGGCATCAAAGGCCGTGTGGGCTTTGAGGCTCCTGCCCCATTGATCATTATCAAAGCTCACCATTTATTAGAGAAACACGTTTTGACCAAACACCAGTTGTATTGGAAACAAAACATTGGAGATATGTACGGCACGTTGTTGCACGAAGGACAATTCTTGGATCCGATTATGCGAAATTTCGAGACCTTCTTAGCCGATACGCAGGACAATGTAACAGGAACCGTAAACGTGGTTTTATCGCCGTATCAGTTCCAAGTAACAGGAATTGAATCGAAATTCGATTTGATGTCATCTGCTTTCGGGGCTTATGGGGAAATGAATAAAGCTTGGTCGGGAGACGATGTTCGTGGATTCTCGAAAATCGTTTCGAACCAAACGATGATTCACCGGAAAGTAAACGAATCAAACTAATGGCTAAAATAGGAATCGTAGGCGCTGCGGGCTACACAGGTGGCGAATTATTGCGCATCTTGGTGAATCACCCAGATGTCCACTTGACGTGCATCATGTCGAATTCGCAAGCAGGCAAATTGGTATCGGATGTGCACACGGATCTTTTGGGATCAACGAATGCGCGTTTCTGTGCTGATTTGAGTCCTGTGGATGTCCTATTTTTATGCTCAGGCCACGGCGAATCGAAGAAATTCTTAGCGGCGAATGAGATCCCTTGGCATACCAAAATCGTGGATTTAAGTACAGATTTTCGGGATGAATCCGAAGGGTTTGTTTATGGTTTGGCGGAATTCCAAAAAGATAAAATCAAATCAGCAACAAAGATTGCCAACCCGGGTTGTTTTGCAACTTCGATTGAATTGGCTCTTTTGCCAATGGCGCAAGCGGGTTTATTAACGTCCGATGTACATGTTTCGGCTGTAACAGGCTCAACAGGTGCAGGACAATCCTTATCGAATACAAGTCACTTTTCGTGGAGAAACAATAACGTAAGTATCTACAAGGCCTTTACGCATCAGCATCTAACCGAAATCGGAATGGTGTTGGGAGCAAAATCTCCTGCACCTAAGGTCAATTTCATCCCCTACCGAGGAAACTTTTCGCGCGGCATCATGGCCAATGTGTACACAGCCTATGCGGGCACACAGGAAGAGGCGATTGAGTTATATGAAACGTATTACCAAGATTCACCCTTTGTTTTTGTTAGCCCAAAGGATGTCGATGTGAAACAAGTCGTGAATACCAATAAATGTTTTTTACATCTAGAGGTATTCGATGGCCAATTGTTGATCAGTTCAGTCATTGACAACTTGATCAAAGGCGCATCGGGACAAGCAGTACAAAACATGAACTTGATGCTAGGCTGGCCGGAGACGGCGGGGTTGGGTTTGAAGGCGATAGGGTTTTAGAGAGGTTAGACGATTTTTTTTGTAGAGACGCGATAAATCGCGTCTAACAAACCATTTTTTTATAACCCCAGGTTTTAACCTGGGGAATCCCCTAGGCTGAAGCCTAGGGCTATAATAGAAAGCTTATGCAACTATTTGACGTATATCCACTTTACCCCATCGAATTGGTGAAAGCCCAAGGAAGCACGGTGTGGGACAAAAATGGACAGGAATATTTGGATTTATATGGTGGGCATGCGGTGATCTCGATAGGTCACTCCCACCCGACTTATGTGGCGAAGATGTCGGAACAATTGTCCAATATCGGTTTTTATTCGAATTCGATCATCATCGGTGGTCAAGCAGAATTAGCGGAGAAGTTGGGCCGTATTTCGGGCTATCCAAGCTACCAATTATTCTTAACCAATTCCGGAGCGGAATCGAATGAGAATGCGCTAAAATTGGCTTCATTTCATACGGGACGCAAGAAAGTGGTCGCATTTACCAAAGCATTTCACGGCAGAACAGCTGGAGCTGTTGCGGTAACTGATAATCCGAGCATTGTAGCGCCCATCAACGACACGTCACACGTAAGCTTTCATCCCTTCAATCAAATCGAGGGATTATCGGATGTCATTACCGAAGAAACGGCAGCTGTCATTGTAGAAGGAATTCAGGGCGTGGGCGGCATTCAAGTAGCCTCAACACCCTTTTTACAAGCCTTGCGTCAGCGTTGCGATGAAACAGGAGCTCAATTGATTTTGGATTCGGTTCAATGTGGTTACGGGCGTTCGGGAAAATTCTTCTCTCACCAATATGCCGACATTCAACCGGATATGATGACCACGGCGAAAGGCATGGGCAACGGTTTTCCAGTTGGTGGTGTGTTAATCGCACCACACATTCAGGCGAGCTATGGCTTGTTAGGTACGACTTTTGGAGGAAATCATTTGGCCTGTACAGCAGCCCATGTGGTTCTGGACATCATGGAAGAAGAGAACCTTTTGGACAACGCTACGAAAATAGGTGCCTACATCGAGCAGGAATTAGCTGGAATCGCAGGCATTAAAGAAGTTCGAGGACGTGGATTGATGATTGGAATCGAGCTAGAAGAGGCTGTAGGACCTATTCGGGATGCATTGTTAAACGAACATCATATATTTATGGGCTATGCAGGCAAGCATACCTTACGTCTTTTGCCTAGTTTGGCGATTGACCAGCCCATTGCGGATCGTTTCCTTGAAAGTTTACGAGCTGTTTTAAAAGGCTAGATTAGTTTACAAATGACTTGCTTTTTCATTAGAAATGTGATTATTTTGCGTTTCTTTTGTTCAAGATAAAGTCGACAATAAAAAGAAAAAGAAAGCTTACAAACAATTAGATAATAGTATCAATGGCATTAATTACAAAAATTAGAGAGAAATCGGGAATTGCAGCAGCGGCTATCGCGATCAGTTTAGTGTTATTTCTCGTGGGAAGTGATATTTTCCAAGGTAAATCATCCTTATTCGGTTCAAGTTCACAAGAGGTAGGTCAAATCGCGGGCGAAAGCATCATGATTCAAGACTTCCAAAAGAAAGTGGAAGAAGCTACAGCTAATTACACAGCACAAACAGGAAAAGGCCCTTCTGAGCAGGAAGCAGCCTCTATTCGGGAACAAGTTTGGAACCAATTCGTTTTGGATATCGCTTACAAGAAAGAATTTGATGCCTTGGGTTTAAAGGTTTCAGAAGAGGAGTTGATCGACATGGTTCAAGGAAATTACATCCACCCATCGGTGCGTCAACAATTCACCAATCCACAAACAGGTCAATTTGACAAAACATTTGTGATTCAATTTTTGAAGAATTTGAAAACGATGCCAGCACAGCAACAACAAGCTTGGGCGGCGTTTGAGAAATCCATTTCACAAGATCGTATCCGTTCAAAGTATGAGAACTTATTGCGTTTATCTAACTATGTAACGCAAGCAGATGCACAAAAAGAATACCAAGCACAAAACGCGAAGTTCAATGCTCGTTTCTTATTTGTTCCATTCTTCTCGGTAGCTGACACAACTGTTAAAGTAACAGATGCACAATTAGAGGAGTATTTAGCAAAGCATAAAGATCAATTCAAAGGAACGAACACACGCGCAATTCAATATGCGACGTTCCCCGTTATTCCTACGAAACAAGATACAGCTGAGTTCTATTCGCAAATCAAGAAATTAGCGAAAGACTTAGCCGTTGCACCAAACGATTCAGCTTTTGCCATGTTGAATTCGGATGTACGCACACCCTACTTATTGCCATACGCTGAAATTCCAGCAGCGGTGAAAACGATGTTGCCAACTTTCCAAGTGGGCGGTATCTATGGACCATTCAAAGAAGGTTTAACTTATTCGATTTACAAATACGGTGGTGTGAAGAAAGATTCTTTGTTCACGATGCGTGCAAGTCATATCTTGATTGCACCGGCCAACAAATCGGATTCGGCGAAAGCACAAGCAAGACAACGCGCGGAAGCAATTTTAGCGCAAGTAAAAGGAGGCGGAAGCTTTGAAACATTGGCTCAAATGAATGGCATGGATGGCACTGCGCAAAACGGTGGCGATTTAGGTTACTTCAAGAACAATGGCGGCATGGTTAAATCATTCGAAAAAGCATTGTTTGGCTTTAACGGAACAGGTTTAATGCCAGGGGTTGTTGAAACAGACTTCGGTTATCACGTTGTGAAAGTGACGGATGCGAAAACAAACACAAGCTATAAATTGGCAGCTATCAACAAAACGATTGCTCCTTCTCAAGCGACCTTAGACAAAGTGTTTACGCAAGCAGATGCTTTTGCCAATGCGAATGGAACAGTAGGTGCATTTGAAGCAGCTTTGAAAAAAGATAAATCAATCATCATGATGCGTGCGGATCGTTTACAAGAAAACTCTTCTTCCGTAAATAATTTGGCTAACGCACGTGAAATCGTTCGTTGGGCATTTGATGACAATACAGCGGTAGGTGATGGTTCAAAGAAAGTATTTGAGCAAGACAACCAATACATCGTTGCATTCTTAACGGGTAAAACAGAAAAGGACAATGTGAAGGTAGAAGACTTCCGCATCGAATTGACGGCTTTAGTTCGTAATGAAATCAAAGGCGAGCAAATCTCGAAGAAATTAGCAGGCATCAAAGGTACATTGGAGCAAATTGCACAGAAATACGGTGCAGGTGCTTTGGTGGAAACAGTACTAGATCAAACATTGTCAGCAGGTATGTTGAACACGGCAGGTCCAGATGCTGTAGCATTAGGACGTATTGCTGGTTTGAAAAACGGAAAACGTAGTTCAGTATTTGTAGGAGATAATGGTGTATTCATCGCTGAGAAAACAGGTGGTGTTGCAGCTCCAGCCTTAGCTGACTATTCTTTGTACAAAAATCAAATTCAAATGATGGGCGTTCAGCGTTCATCGTTCTACATCAACGAAGCCATTAAGGACAATGCGAAGATTGTAGATCAACGTTACAAGTTCTATTAGTAGTACTTACCCATTAAGAGAAAAGCATTCTGGAAGGGATGCTTTTCTTGTTTAGATGCCATGAAAAATATACGTGCTTGGATATTATTTATTTCCGCAGGGCTAATATTGCTCCTGGCGAGTCCGTACATCCGCGTTCGTTGGGATTTAAGCGAAGAAAAGAAGTTCACCCTGAGCGAATCTACGCTTACTACCTTGCAAGCCTTAGATGGCCCTATTCGCATCAAAGTCTATCTTGCCGGCAATGATCTTCCAGGAGGCTTTAAACGCCTTCAGAAAGCAAGTTTTGACATCTTGCATGACATCCAACGGAATAGCCCACAAACGATTAGTATTGAAACCGTCGATCTGTACGAAGCATTTCCAGATGCGGCATTGCGCGACCAGCAAATATTCCAGTTAGATTCGCTGGGCTTACCCCCTACGAATTTGGTGAATAGTGAAGGTGGAAAGCAAGTCCAACAAATGGTTTTCCCAGGTTTGGTGATTGAAAAAGGGGACAAGAAAACGGGCGTTCTGTTATTAAAAGGAAATCAATTAGCGTCATCACAAGAGGTGCTTAACCAATCCGTGGAAGGGCTGGAATATGAAATCATGCAAGGCATTCAAAGCCTCATGGACACAGAACGTAAAAAGATCGGCTTCTTCTTGGATTACAGTCGGGTACCGGCCATCAAGCAATTAGGCTTGATTGCGTCGTTGCGAAAAAGCTATGATTTATATCCCGTCGACTTAAGTGCTTCCTCAACTTTGGATGGATTGGATGCCATTTGTGTGATCCAACCGGACCGCAAATTTAGTCCGACAGACCAATTTAAAATTGACCAATTTTTAGTCAAAGGTGGGAAGGGAATATTCTTTCTTGAAGGAGTTCGCGTGGATACGATTCAAGGACAAGGCTTGGTGAGTTCGCCAATGGATGTAGGACTAGATGAGATGTTGTATCGTTATGGATTACGGTTGAATGCCAACTGGGTGAAAGACGCGCAATTAAGCGGCATGATTCCCTTGGAAGTTGGGAACTTTGGTAACAAAGCCAACTTGCAATTAATGCCTTGGCCAGCATTCCCATTATTGACAGGAAATCCAGCATCCGTCATTACCAAAAATCTAGATGCCATCTATGGCAAATTCGTCTCGAGTATCGACACCGTTTCTGGCGGCAGCGGTTTAAAGAAAACGCCACTATTGTTAACAAGCGCCTATACCCAGGCACAGAAGGCACCCGCTACCCTACCCTTTGCATCGTCTGGTAAGGAGTTCAATCCGGCACAGTATAAATCGGGTCCACAGGTAATCTCGTATTTACTTGAGGGGGCGTTTAAATCAATTTTTGCGAATAGACCCTTGCCGCAGGATAGTTTGGCGAAGGGATTTGTTGCGCAGGGCCAACAAGCAGGCGGATTGATTGTGGTGGGCGATGGAGATTTGGCCTTGAATGGTATAGATCCGAACACAAAGGGACCGAGCCCTTTGGGATTTGACCCCTTTGCGAAACATACCTTTGCGAATCGGGATTTTATTTTGAATGCATTTCATTATTTATTGGATGACCAAAAGGCCTTATTGGCACGCAATAAAAATATCCGGTTGAGACCCCTGGACAAGGTGAAAGTACAAGAAGGACGAAGCTATTATCAATTCATGAATGTGCTGGTTCCAGTTGCTTTTGGCATCCTCATCAGTCTTTTGGTAATTCTTTACCGCAAGCGCAAATACGGAGCTTAAACACTTGGCTTTGTAGTCAAATTGATTTAACTTCAAGGTCTGAATTCAACATTAATCAATAATTAACAGCAATGAAATTTTTAGTAGCCTCTAACGTCTTATTGAAGCAACTATCCGCCATCAATGGTGTGGTAGCGAGCAATCCAATCATTCCTATTTTGGAAAACATTTTAGTGGAATTGGAGGGTAACAAATTGATGTTAACAGCATCGGATTTGCAAACGGTGATGACGACGACCTTAGAGGTTGAGGGCTTTGAAAACGGCTCGATTGCATTGCCAGCACGATTATTGTTGGAAACCCTACGCAGCTTACCTGAGCAACCGGTTACGATCGGTGCAGATCAAGGAACATTCGGAGCGGAAATTGCGACACAAAACGGTCGTTTTAAGTTGAGCGGCGAAAACCCAATCGACTTCCCACGTATTCCTGAGGTAGCCAAGAATCAATCGATTTCTTTATCGGCATTAACTTTAGGTGAAGCCATTGCCAATACATTATTAGCGGTATCAAATGACGATATGCGTCCAGCAATGACGGGTGTATTGATTCAGATGATGGGCGATCACACAAACTTTGTGGCGACAGACGGACACCGTTTGGTACGTTACCGTAGAACAGATTTAAAGACAGAAGGAAGTAGCTCATTGATTTTGCCAAAGAAAGCATTGTCATTGTTGAAATCGACCTTGCCATCCGATGAAACGCCCGTAACGGTAGAATTCAGCTCATCGAATGCCTTCTTTAGTTTCCAAAGCTTCCAGTTGATTTGTCGGATCATCGACGAGCGTTTCCCAGAATACGAAAACGCGATTCCGAAGGAAAACAATGAGATCTTGACGATCAATCGTTTGGAATTCTTGAGTTCTGTAAAGCGTATTTCGATTTATTCAAACAAGACGACGCATCAGATTCGCTTGAAATTATCGGCCAACAAATTGACTTTATCGGCAGAAGATTTAGACTACTCCAACGAGGCAAATGAGGCATTAACATGTGATTACGCAGGTAAAGACATGGAGATTGGATTCAATGCGAAATTGATATCTGAATTATTGAGCAATTTATCGTCGAAATTTGTGGACATCAAATTGAGCGAACCAAACAAGGCAGGATTAATCATCCCATCGGATCAAGATGAGGCGGAAGATGTGTTGTTATTGGTGATGCCGGTGATGTTAAATTCTTATAATTAA
>JBDLUL010000198.1:0-5050 GCA_039805345.1 Bacteroidota bacterium
ATCAACATAATTCCATCGCCGGATTTGTCCGTTTTAATGGTTCAGAGAAAATCACATGTTTATTTAATTTCAGCTCGGCCCCACAATCCATTTCTTGGTTCATCATGGATTCAAATGGGCAGCGGCCTGAAAAGGTACAGGATTTATGGTCGGGTGAAACCTTACCCGTAGGCATGGATCATGATCATTTGATGCTGGGGGCTTATCAGTTTAGGATTTTAAAATAAAATTAGAATTAAGAGTTAAGAACTAAGAGGTAGAAATTCTACAATGCTTGATTGAAAAGATAACTCTTAACTCTTAGTTTTTAGTTCTTAGCTCTTTTTTGACATAAAAAAAACGCGGGACATACATCCCGCGCTTTCAAAGAATCAATCATTAATCTAATCTATTACAACAAAGGTCCTATATTCTTTTTACCGATCGTCAAACTTTCAATCGCGTCTTTTGGCATGTCATGTTCAATAAAGAAGTGCTTCATACCCGCGATGGATGATGCATCCAAAATACGTTTGAAATTCACAATACCTGATCCAGCAGGTACGATATTTTTAAATCCTTCATCAAAATCCTTGATGTGACACAATGGGAAACGACCGGGCTGCGCCTTGAATAAAGCCACCGGATCTACCCCGGCTTTTGTTGCCCATCCCAAATCCAACTCGAACTTCAACAAATCTGCAGGAATTTCTTTTGAAAATACATCAAATGCTTTTTGGCCATCCACCAGTTCAAATTCACGATCATGGTTATGATAACACAAAGTCAATCCGGCCGCATTGGCTATTTTACCCGCCTTTGTTAAGATTTGAACAGACTCAGCTACTTCCTCTTTGGATCCCACGGGAATATTCGCACACACCAAATACTTCACCGTTGTACCCTTTAATGAATCCACAATCGCTTGAGCATCATCACGTAAATTATTCATGCGTGGCATTTTCGACGTATCAAATCCTGGACGTGGCTTAAACGGAGCTCCCATAACATGATGCGATACCCAATTCATTCCTAAGGATTTGTTCAAATCCGAAAACTCCATCGCCGACATCCCATAAAATCCACCGATGCGACTAAATGCCGACTCGATATCTTTATAGCCTAAATCGGCAATTTTCTGCATGTTCCCTTTCACATCTTGATCCAAGGTCATGAACAAGGTAAACAACTGCACACCCATCGGACGTGGAGCAGCTTTTAAAATGGATGGTAAAAAGAGTGAACCCGCTAGATAAGCACTCGATTGCTTGAGGAAATGTCTTCTTTCCATGGGAATATAAATAGGTTTAGAGGTATAACACAAATTAATGTATTTTTTTGATACAATAAAAATTTATTTCCATTTATCTCCAAAAACCCAAGTAAAGTTGACGTCCCCAGCCTTAATACTCGTGTTGGTTTGATGCCAGGAAAAATCACCTTCGGCACGATGGCAGTTGGCAAAATACACCCGATGACCCCAGGCTAGTTTTCGGTCGCCCGACTGGTAAATTGGCGCATTCGCCATGTTTTGATCGAAATTACAATTGAACAAAAATAACTGTGCCTCGCGGTGGTAGCGGCCTAATTGATATCCGGGGTCACCTATGAACCGACAATTCTTCAAGACAGATTTAGCCCCTTCCTCACCTGATCCATCATGCCAAATCGCGGCGCTCATGTTATGGCAAATGAAGGTGCAATTCTCCGCTAGTGCATAGCCACGCGGGCAATACAAATCCACCCCACCTTCTATCTCACAATCATTGAAATAATACAACCCGGCATTCACATCCCAAGGACTCATCGTATCACCCCCACCCGAGCGAAACGCACAGTGTTCAAAACGCAAACGCGTAGCACCCGGCATCGTACGAACGGCAAATTGATGCCCATCCACACGCACAATCTTTTCACCATCCTGCTCACCCGACTCCCGGGGTAACGCATATTTTTGTACGGTGCTAACCGTCGTTTTACCGGCCTCATTTAAACAAGGTATCGTAACATCCTGCTTGGCGATGAATCCATAATCATTGATTACGGTGAGATTCTCAAAACTCAGATCATGGCCCTTGATATTCAAAACACCCGCACCATAATCATCTAGATTTGCACATCGCCAAATATCCCGCGCCTGTGTAAACTTCAAAACAACACCTGCGCGTGATTGACCAATTATACGCAAATCGTGTCGAAGCGAATCGATGAATATTTTCTCTGCGTAGGTACCATTTTTGATGTAAATGGTCTGATTATTTTGGCCTTGGTTGATAGCCGCTTGGATGCTTTTGAAATCCCCTGATCCATCTTGAGCCACTATGACCTGTTGCATGAATTGATCCATGCGCTGAACCGTTTGATCAAACCATTTAGTAAATAAAAGAAAGGTATGTGGAGAATCTTTAAACGTGTGTCCATCGGTTAATATACCATAAGCATGCATTTTTGCTCGAAAATCATCTCTACCCGCATGCATTCTTTCATTCCCTGAATTAATAAACAAAACGGGTGGATCATTTTTTGAAACGTGATGCAAAGCAGCGGCTTGATTCCATACAGTTGGATTTTCTGATTTTGTATAGCCAAAATAAGCAGTTGCAGCTGAAGTTCGAACCCGATCATCCCCTTCCCCACTTTCCGGATGGATATATGCCAAGATTCCATCAAGATCAATCACTCCTTTAATATTTTGGCCTTTGCCAAACAAATTTTCATCCTGCACAGATCCGAGCAAAGCAGCCATTTGGCCACCAGCCGAATAACCAGCTACGAAAATTTGCTTCGCATCCACATGTAGTTTTCCAGCCTGTTTATGCAAATAACGCAGTGCGGCTTGTGCATCTTGCATGGCAGCAGGATATAAGGCTTCCGTAGATAATCGATACTCTGCTAAAAAAACGCGGTAGCCTTTTTGGGACAAAGCTTGCGCCAAGGCGGCATGTTGGGACCGATGACCTGTCCGCCAGCCGCCTCCATGGAAAAATAGTAGGGTTTTACGGATCTTGGAATCTTGGGGACCAAAGACATCCAAGACCAGCTTTCGATTGCCCATCTGTTTATATACAATGGATTTAGCAGCCGGAACGCTGCCTTCAGTATATTCAGCCAAGCGCAAACTCGGATCATCTTTCAGCGCAGATTTCCATGCCGAATAATTCGCAAAAGAACTGTCGGGAATACCCGTGATTCCTTTGGTATTTTGTGCCAACAAACCCTGGCAAACAAACAGTAGTATGATTCCTATCTTGCGCATATTTTCTAAAGGCATAAAATCGAAATATATAATCATTCTTGTTAACTTGGCGATTCAAACCTGACATTATGAAAACAGTACGCGTACTCGTAGTTGGCTGTGGTAACATGGGAGCTTCTCATGCAACGGCCTATCACAACTCTCCCGACTTTGAAATCTGTGGCCTGGTTTCCCCAGGAAAGAGCAAAGAAACTTTGAATGCTAAAATAGGCGGAAAATATCCCCTATTCAACGAATATTCGGCTGCTTTGGCGGAAATGAAACCCGATGCGGTTTGTATATCCACCTATCCGGACACACATGAGGCTTATGCGATTGAGGCGATGGAAGCGGGTTGCCATGTGTTTATTGAGAAACCGATTGCCGATAGTTTAGCAGGTGCCATTCGCGTGGCTGAAGTGGCAAAAAAAACGGGCAAAAAACTTGTGGTGGGCTATATTTTGCGACATCATCCATCCTGGATTAAATTCATCGAGGTGGCCAAAGAAATGGGGAAACCCTTGGTGATGCGGATGAATTTGAATCAACAATCCCATGGATACATGTGGGATGTGCACCGTAATTTGATGAATAGCTTAAGTCCGATCGTGGATTGTGGTGTACACTACATAGATGTCATGTGCCAAATGACGCGTTCGAAGCCGGTTCGTGTTTCAGCCATTGGCGCACGGATGACCGAAGACATTCCAGCCGGAAATTATAATTATGGCCAACTCCAAATTCACTTTGAAGATGGTTCCGTAGGCTGGTATGAAGCCGGTTGGGGCCCTATGATTTCCCAAACAGCCTATTTTGTCAAGGATGTATTTGGTCCCAAAGGTTCCGTTTCTATTGTTGCTCAAAATGCCAGTGGCGAAGGAAAATCCGACTCAGTAGAATCCCATACGAAAACAGAATCACTTCGTGTACACCACGCAGATATTGATTCGGAAAATGAGTTTACACGTCCGGATGAATGGATTAATTTAACGGATGAGCCAGATCACCAAGGATTATGCGACCGTGAACAAGCCTATTTCTTACACGCCATTCAAGCCGACATTGACCTAACGGATCACGTGGAAGATGCGGTCAACAGTCTTCGCATTGCGTTTGCGTGTGATGAGTCGGTGAGGTCGGGACAGATGATTCAGTTGTAAGTGGTCAGTTATCAGTAGTCAGTGAGATTAGGCTAAATGGAAAAGATTCAAAACCAAAAGCATAAACAGTTTGACTTTGAATTCTTTCCCAATAAATTACTGACCACTGACAACTGATAACTGACAACTGATAACTGATAACTGACAACTGACTACTGACAACTGATTACTGACTACTGATTACTGACTTCTGACCACTGACCACTGATTATTTCAAATACGTCGCTAACCAGTTCCCAATTTCCTGATAATGAAACTTCGAATTATCCGGATTAAGAATCCAGTGATTCTCACCTGGAAACACAATCAATTTACTCGGTACTTGTAGGCGCTGGTGGATACTCCAGTTTTCGAGCGTGTTGTTAATCGGCACGCGGAAGTCATTTTCCCCTACCGTCATCAACATCGGAGTTTTGAAATTAGCTGCAAAACGCATCGGATTTTGTTCTTTCCACGTTTTGGTAGGAACCCAAGGCGCACCACCATTCATCAATTCTCGTCCCCAAATCACATCTGAGGTTCCCCATTGTACCTCGGAATTGACCAATCCCGCATGAGCCACTAAACACTTAAAGTGAGAAGTTGTGGCTTGCATCCAGTTGGCCAAATGCCCCCCATACGACGCTCCTCCAGCGGCTTGTCGGGAAGCATCAATAAACGAATAACGCTTAATCGC
>JBDLUL010000199.1:0-3820 GCA_039805345.1 Bacteroidota bacterium
TTACGAACCGCCTCTAAACCCTCTAATACTTGAATATTATCTGCACCATAATTTGCCCGATCTTGAGCTGATGTATCTTGTGCTTCTGACATAATGTAATTTAAATGAGTTGAACGAGCGCATTGCTTTACTCGTTTTTTAATTGTTGAATCTTAGCCTTAAAAATATAAATTTTTACCGAATAATCCTAATGCTTAAAGTGGCGAATTCCCGTCATAACCATCGCGATATCGTTTGCATCGCAATACGCAATTGAATCCTGATCTTTGATTGAACCACCGGGTTGCGTTACCGCCACAATACCTGCATTGCCAGCAATTTCCACACAATCAGGAAATGGGAAGAAGGCATCTGACGCCATAACAGCACCGTTCAAATCAAAACCAAATTCCTTCGCTTTTTCGATGGCCTGCTTCAAGGCATCTACGCGAGATGTTTGACCAACCCCGGAAGCCAACAACTGACCATCATTCGCCAATACAATCGTATTCGATTTCGTATGCTTACATATCTTCAATGCAAATGCTAACGCACGCTTCTGCTCATCCGTAGGAACACGCTTCGTCACCGTTTTGAAATCGGCAACACCTTCCATCACTAAATCTTTATCTTGCTCCAAAACACCGTTCAATAAAGTCTTGAACATTTTCTTTGGAAACTCAACCGCATAACGCTTCAACAAAATACGATTCTTTTTCGTTTTCAACACCTCCAAAGCCTCCTCCGTGAACGAAGGCGCAATTAAGATTTCACAGAATAAAGGATTAATTGATTCCGCTGCGGCCTTATCCACCTCGTTATTCGTAGCTAATACGCCACCAAATGCCGAAACAGGATCACAAGACAATGCCTTATCATATGCTTCTTTAACTGATTTGCCTGTAGCCACCCCACATGCATTCATGTGCTTGATGATTACGAAAGCTGTTTCTTCAAATTCGTCCAACAATGTAATACATGCATCCACGTCTACTAAGTTATTGTAAGACAACTCCTTGCCATGTAACTTATCAAACAAAGCCGATAAATCTCCGTAGAATGTTCCTTGTTGGTGAGGATTCTCTCCATAACGCAAGCCATTCGCAGGCAAGCTTGTATAATTCGCCAAATCAGCTGCCTCACCCGCAAAATAACGCTGAATCGCGCCATCATAGTGCGATGAAACCGCAAAGGCTTTTTGTGCAAAACTTCTACGCTCTGCTAAAGTCGTTGAAGCAGAACCATGTGCCGCAAATATCGCAGAAACCTCCGCATATTGTTCACGCGAAGAAACGATTAATACATCGTTGAAATTTTTGGCACCTCCACGAATCAATGAAATACCACCAATGTCGATCTTCTCGATAATATCCTCATCTGATGCACCGGATGCAACCGTTTCTTCAAACGGATACAAATCCACCATCACTAAATCCAATGCCGGGATTTCGTATTGTTTCGCAACTTCTACATCTTCTTTCAAATCACGACGATGCAAAATTCCACCAAAAATCTTCGGATGTAAGGTCTTTACACGCCCTCCAAAGATGGAAGGATATCCCGTTAAGTCCTCCACAGCAATCACCGGAACACCTAATTCTTCAATGAAAGACTGAGTCCCTCCTGTTGAATAAAGCGTCACGCCGTTTTTATGAAGTTCCTGGATAATCGGTGCTAAACCGTCTTTGTAATAAACCGAAATTAAGGCTGATTGGATTTTTTTAACTGACATGGGGCTTGATAAAAAATGAAGCCACAAAGCTACTAAATTAGCTTAGCTTTGGCAAACCCAAATGGCCTACCAAAGCTCAAATTTCAGACTATTTTTTCTTGTACTGCTCGTAACGCAATAAGCCTTCCAAATAGTAGTAATCCGCATAAATTAAGGGAACATCTATTTCTGAATTCAAAGACTTCGCTCCCACGCAATGCTTAATCAAGAAGTTGTTATTCTCACCCAAAGCTGCACGATATGCCGGACTTGACAAGGACTCCAACATCTTCACAGCATCGCTATAATAGCGCTTCCCTTTTTCACCGGAATATGTACTCAGCTCCAACAAAGCAGAGGCTGCAATCGCTCCAGCCGAGGCATCCCGCTCTTCGTTGGGAATATTGGGTGCATAAAAGTCCCAATACGGGATTTTATCAGCAGGTAAATTCGGATGATTTAAATAGTAGTCAGAAATTTTCTGCGCAAATTCTAAGTACTTTTTATCCTTCGTATTGCGGTACATTTCCACATAACCGTACATCGCCCAGGCATGCCCACGCGTCCAACAAGATTCATCCTGATAACCTTGATGTTGTTTTTTGGCCAATACCTTTCCATCCACGTCATATAAAATCACATGATAACTCGAATTATCCGGACGGAAATGATGCTTCATCGTATTGTCGGCATGCGTCAGCGCAATTTGCTTAAAAGATGGATCCCCTGTCTCTTTAGAAGCCCAAAATAACAGATCCAAATTCATCATATTATCGATGATTACCGGATACTTGTAACCTCCTTTGAAGCTATTCCAAGATTTAATCAACCCGATATTCGGATCAAAACGCGTTGCCAAAGACTTCGCAGATTGGATCAACACCTTCTTGTATTCTGGGTCATTGGTTAAGCGCAAGCCATTCCCAAACGAATCAAACATCATGAAACCTAAATCATGTGTTCCCTTATTGAATTGTTCTTTCTTCACAGCTGCCGTCCATAAACGTGCCGCTTTCTCCCATTGGGCATCATGCGAGCGTTCATACAACTGCCACAAACCACCCGGGAAAAATCCCGAACACCACCATTTAGATGGCATGTTCCGATACGTTCCATCTTGATTAGCTGAATGAACCGTAACGGAGGTATCAGGCTGTGCGGCCAACATCAATTTATATTGTTGTTCGGCTAATTTGAATTGTTTATTCACATCGATTTTTTGTGCAAAAACCGTTAATGGCAACACGAGTGCCAATAGGATTGATTTTTTCATAGGTTTAGGTTAAAGTCGCTAGTCGTCAGTCGCTAGTCATCAGTCAAATATTTAATTCTTAACTCTTAGTTCATAACTCTCAGCTCTTAACTACCTTCCCATCCAACCCCCATCTACCGTCAAAATCGTTCCATGCACATAATTAGATGCCTCAGAAGCCAAGAAAACAATTGGGCCTTTGAAGTCGGCAGTTTCACCCCAACGACCCGCTGGGATCCGCCCTAAAATCGAAGCACTTCGCTCCTTATCTTCGCGTAAAGCTGTGGTATTGTCGGTGGATATATAACCCGGTGCGATGGCATTGACATTAATTCCTTTGCTCGCCCATTCATTGGCCAAAGCCATGGTCAAACGAGCAATTCCTCCTTTGCTCGCCGCGTAGCCGGGCACATTGATACCTCCCTGAAAACTTAATAATGATGCGGTGAATATAATTTTTCCAGCACCCTGAGCGATCATGGTACGACCTATTTCCCGACTTAAAATAAACTGTGAAGAAAGGTTGACTTCCATCACTTCATCCCAATATTCATCGGAATGTTCCGCAGCAGGATCACGTAAAATGGTTCCTGCATTATTGACCAAAATATCAATTCGAGGAAA
This sequence comes from Bacteroidota bacterium, assembly GCA_039805345.1. GTDB lineage: Bacteria > Bacteroidota > Bacteroidia > Cytophagales > Spirosomataceae > Aquirufa. Next base: position 3,567 of record JBDLUL010000199.1, read on the forward strand.
ATCATGTAACACAGCTTTGATAAAATCATACAGGGATTCGCGGTCGGAGAAATCCGCCTGATAGGCTTTGAATTTCCGCCCTAAAGCAGTTACTGCTTTTTCGATTTCAGATCCATGTAATTCCAGAGAAGCCGAAACGCCGATGATATCAGCACCCGCCTCCGCCAAACCGATGGCCATCGCCATACCGATTCCTTTCTTACACCCTGTCACCAAAGCGACCTTTCCGCTTAAATCAAATGTTTGCTGCATAA
>JBDLUL010000200.1:0-5850 GCA_039805345.1 Bacteroidota bacterium
CCCGTCAAATACACCTGGTCCACATTCCCCAGTTTCATAATTATCTGATCCACAATCTGATCCAAGCCCACAAACTGCAGAATAATCCCCCGCAAGGTTTGAAACATCGGATGCGCCTGATTCACCACATAATGCTTCACTTTGGTATTCGCCTCCTCCTCCTGCACCTGAATCAAATGCATCTCCTGCAACTTGTTCAACTCCAAACGTACCGTATTGCTACTCACCCCCAAATCCCGCTCCAAGCCCCGCAAGTAAACCTTACTCACCGGATTCAACAACAACTTGGTTAGCAAAGCTACCCGAATCTTCCCCGAAAACAATTGATCTAATACCAAAACCTGAATGCCTGAAACGGCTTCGCCCACCTGAGTCACATGAAGCCAAGGCAGACTGATACAATATTGAGTAACAAATTTATTAAATATTGAAGAAGCAACAAGTTTTTCAACAATCAATTATCCATCGGTCGCGCTTTTATATTTACCTTGCAGCTATGAAAATGGGACAGAGTTTCAGCATCAGCCTGTGTGTCGGTATCGCCTTATTATTTTTATGGCAAATCTTCCTCGTAAGCAACAATACGCCCTTCCTCGATGACGTGAATTTCATCGACTTTATCTTACATTTCGCAGATCCAGCACAAAAAACCAGCGACTTTCTTACCCAATTATTCATGGTCGACAACAACCACATGGCCGTCGTCCCTAAATTAGGACTTAGTTTACAATACCTGCTGTTTGAAGACATCAACTTCAAACGAATTTTATTGGTCAGTGCCTTCCAACTAACCTTAATCGGCATATGGTTCTTTTGGCAATTCAAAGAGACAAAAAAACCTTTCTGGATGGCATTGCCCCTCCTATTCTTCTGGTTCCAACCGCAATATTATGAGATCTCCAACTGGGCAATGACGGGGATCCAACAAAGCTCTGTCATTCTCTTTAGTATTTTGGCACTCGAATGCATTGCAAAACCCGAGAAAAAATATTTCGTGCTCGCAAAAGTGTTCGCTGGCTTAGCCTTTTATTCATTTGGCAGTGGAATTCTTGCCTTCGCCGGAATCGGCTATTATTTGTTGGCCAATAAACGCTACCGTGAGATCTTGTGGCTGATTCCACTTCCAGCGATCCTACTTGCCTCCTATTTGTACATGAAACAGTTGGGTAGTGTCGCTAACACAAGTACCATCCAAGTATCCCATGCGATTCCATTTTTCTTGAACCTCATCGGGACCATCGGTATGGTCATTTCTTCTCGTGCCACAGAAGCCGCTTGGATACTGGGTTCTTTCATGCTCGCTTTGGCCTTTGGAGGTTTAGTAAAAATCAATCACCAGTCCAAGATTTCAGCCTTATTACTGATGCTTTTGGCAAATTGCCTTTTGATCGTCATCAGTCGGGATGGACTCGGAATTTTCATGGTCAGCCGCTTTGCGACCCTGAGCCCACTCCTTGCCATGTGTTTATATCTGCTTTATTTACCCAAAATTTCGACCAAAGTTGCTACCGGCCTCGTCATCCTTTCGGGCATATTTTGGGTGGGTTCTTATGTGCACTATTTACCCGTGATGTACCAACAAAAAAATCAAGCCTCTGCAGAGGCGGCCAACTGGTCTCGCAACCGCGCATGGACTTATGCCTCGGAACGTTTCCGATCAAATGCAGCCAAAATCCTCATCCCCAGCTACGACCAAGGCCTTTGGAAAAGTGAAAATACCATCCTAAGCGACCACCAACTTAAGTCTTGCCTGCAAGCCCCCAAAAAGCCTTTTTCAATTCGCGAAGAAAATCAATTGATCACCATCGATCAATTTCCTTTTGAAACAGGACTTAAACGCCCCTATTATTTAATTTTAATCGATACGCTGTCGCCCAATGAGGCTTACGTCAAAAACATCGAGTTTAGACCCGGCAGCAAGAAGAACCTATTACTTCATGGCCAATGGCTCTCCCAAAGTGGAATTGCCAATTTACAGCAAGCCCAAGTTTCTAAAGGAACTTACCAAATCTATGTGTATGATCCTAGCAGTCAACGCTTTTGGAAAACAAATAGGACTTTTCTACGCTAGATAAAACAAAATGGGCGATTGGGCGTTACAATAGTATGTCAAATCCAATCGTCAGCATCAAACATCTTTCCAAACATTTTGGAAATTTTCATGCCGTTCAAGATGTCAATATTACCGTCAATTCAGGTGATGTTTATGGCTTCCTAGGACCCAATGGAGCCGGTAAAAGTACCACCATGCGTTGCATGCTTTCGCTCATCCAAGCCGACAAAGGTTCCATTGAGCTATTTGGTAAATCCATTCAAAACCATCGGAGTGAAATCCTATCGCAAGTGGGTTGCCTCATCGAAAAGCCCGATTTCTATAAATACCTCAGCGCTTTCCAAAACTTACAAATCTTTTCACGCATCTCCGGGAAACCGTCCACCAAAAAGGAAATCCTAGACATGCTTGAATTTGTAGGGCTCGAAGGCCGCGAAAAAGATCACGTCAGTGGCTTCTCGCATGGCATGCGGCAACGACTAGGTATTGCGCAAACACTCCTGCACCAACCGGAATTAATTGTCCTAGATGAACCCACGACCGGACTGGATCCTCAAGGGATCATTGATATGCGTAATTTAATCCTGCGCCTTAAAAATGAGCAGCATAAAACCATCATTTTATCATCACATAATTTGAGTGAAGTTGAATTAATTTGCAACCGCATGGTCATCATTCACAAAGGAAAAAGCATCGTGGAAGGCGATGTTCATGCATTACTGAACGAAGAAGAACAGATTATCCGACTACAAACAACTTCGGACTCCATGCAGGCTTTGTTGGCTGTATTACAAGGTCAAGGCTCCCCCGTACAAATCAATGACAATTCGGTTGAAATGAGCATTACGAAGGAGAATATCCCGAGTTTGAATGCCCAACTTGTGCAGGCTGGAATTCCCATTTTTGCCATCGAAGCAAAACGCAAATTAGAAGACTACTTCATTAATTTACTCGCCTCATGATATTCTTATACAGCACATACAATGAACTGATCAAAATAGCGCTAAAACCACGCAGCTATTTGGGGCTTGCTGCCATCACGGGCTTAGTGGGCATCATTCTATTTGCGCTCAAGGCAGATGGAATGTCCATGATCTCCTTCGTAACCGCTTCTTTTGAGCAAACATTACGTTTTGAGGGAGAAGTACTCAATGGAAACCTAGTTGCCTTCATCATTTTACAAATGTTGATCGTTCACATTCCATTATTAGTCGCACTGGTAACGGGGGATTTGATTTCGGGAGAAGCGGCCATGGGAACTTTACGAATGCTAGCCACGAAACCGATATCACGTAGGCAATTATTAGGTTCTAAATTTTTGGCTGGTGGTATCTATACCCTGCTAATCGTCATTTGGCTAGGCGTACTCGCTGTGGTTGTGGGTCGATGGCTTTTTGGTCCAGGAGATTTGATGGTTTTGAACTCCGATGGATTGGTTATTTTACAGGAAAACGATGTGCTTTGGCGTTATGCGGGTGCTTTTTGCGTTGCCTTTTTCGCGCTATTGACGATTAGCAATCTTTCGATTTGCCTGTCTTGTTTCTCGGACAACTCGATTGGCCCCATTGTATCCACGATGGCTATCATCCTATTGTTTACCATTATCGGCACACTGGATGTCCCGGTTTTTGACCCGATTCGTCCTTATTTATTTACCACACACATGGCATCTTGGAGATCCTTTTTCGAAGATCCTTTGCCTTGGGAGTCCATTCGGATTTCGCTCGTCATTTTGACATTACATCATGTCTTGTTTGTGACTGTTGCCTTGTTTGCGTTTAACCGAAAAGATATCACTGTCTAATGAAATATATCCTGTTATTACTTTTTCCGTTGGCAATTCAAGCCCAAAATCCAGCGCAAACATTTAAGCGATTGGTTCAAAAATTCAATCAAGTCAAAAGCTATGAGGTGGTGGCGACGATTAAACCTCAAATTCCCTTGATTCGTATTTTACCCGTGAAGGCCAACATTCACTTTAGCTATCCGAGCAACTTCCAGGTTAAGTCGGCGGGCATTTCAATTCTTCCCAAAAACGGGTTTTCAGAGCTTCCGTTGTTATTCAGCAAGCCTGATGATTTCACGGCTATCGCCTCAGGAACAGAGAACAATTTAGAAATTATCACACTATTACCGACTCAGAATGATGCCAACATTATTTTAGCTAAAATTTGGGTAGATGCCAGTGCATTATTGGTTATCAAATCCCAAATTACCAGTCGGAGCAACGGAACAATCACCTGTGAATTTGACTATAACCAGGAAAAAACGTGGGGCCTCCCATCCCACATGAAATTCGTAATGGATGTCAATAAGTTTAAAATTCCCAAAGGTTTGGCGACCGATATCAACCGAACAAGCCGCCCGAATGAAACCGAAGGAAAATCGAAAAAGGGGAGCATAGATGTGTATTTTAGCAAATACAAAGTGAATTAAATTGGACAATTCGTCTAGCTTTTTTAACTTGTTGATTGTTTGGCCCAAACTAGCAATCTTATGCAATCAATGAATTTACCCTGGGTGGAAAGCCCTTTCTTCCAACAAATACTGGCAACCAAAAAGTTAAGTGACGCAAATGCTGCCTTAGCGAAGGAATACAACGAACAGGGATATGTGGTTCTCAAAAACGTATTCAGCGATGAATTGATTGACCAGATCATTCAAGATATGCAAGAAAAGGGGTTCAACCCCGATTACCCGATTGAGACCTTCCGCAATGATATTCGTATCCAGGATCTTTGGGAGAAGTCGGAGCCTGTTAAGCAAATGGCCGCACATCCCGAAATAATCAAAACGCTGGAAATGCTCTATGACCGCGAGGTTATTCCCTTCCAAACGCTGAATTTCAAAGTTGGATCACAGCAAAAAGCACATTCCGATACGATGCATTTTAGCTCCTTGCCTGCACGCTACATGTGCGGAGTTTGGGTAGCTTTGGAAGACATCACGGAGGAAAATGGACCTTTGTTTTACTACCCGGGTTCACACAGAACACCCGAATACAACTTTAGTCATTTCAAGAATACGGTCGAAGACACCACCTACGATAATTACCTAGAATACGAGACATTCATGGAAGAATTAATGGAGGCTTCACCTTTTCAAAAAGTTAAATTTCTTGCTAAAAAAGGAGATGCGTTGATTTGGTCCTCCAACATCATCCATGGAGGAAGTGCTGTGAACGACCCGAATTCGACTCGATTCTCACAGGTAACACACTACTATTTCAAGGATTGTGTTTATTACACGCCCATGCTTTCCAACATGGTGACGCATGAATTATTCATCCGTCGGTTTTTAACCAACATCCGCACAGGAGAAGCTGTTAAAAATTCATGGAATGGATTGAAAACCGATTTATTACGCACACGAAACCTGTTATATACAATCAACAATCACATCAAATTACCTAAGGTAATGCGTTGGATTGCAGCTAAATTGAAATAGCATGTACCTCGATGAGATTTGCGAATATTGTTTATCGCTACCGCTCGTGGAAGAAACACAGCCATTTGGACCGGACCATATCGTATACAAGGTTAAAGGGAAGATGTTTTTGTTGGTAGGAATCGAAGAATCACCTATTCGTTTCAATGTCAAATGCAATCCCGAACGCGCGATTCAACTCCGAGAAGACTTCCCACATGCTGTATTGCCTGGCTTTCACATGAATAAGAAACATTGGAACACGGTCGTGATGGGCGAAGGACTCAGTCGCGTACAGTGCGAAGAAATGATTCGTCATTCGTATGATTTAGTTGCAAAATAAATTCGTAGAGACGCGATACCTTGAAACT
>JBDLUL010000201.1:0-3447 GCA_039805345.1 Bacteroidota bacterium
CCATCGCTTTTGGGATGTGCGACACAAGTCAATACATATCCTTTGGCAATTTCGCCTGCCGTTAGGCCATCTTCTTCATCCATCACAACCGTTCCTGATTTACATAGTCCCATGCAAGCCGTACACATGCCCGCTTGGCAAGAGTATGGAATATCTAAATCGGCTTCTAATGCGGCTTCTAAGATTGTTTCGTGTGGCTGAACCGTCACTTGATGTTCTTTACCTTCGTAGATTAAGGTAATTTCTCTCGCCACATCATTGTCGGATTCAGCGGTTTCTACCGAAGGGGCTGTATTGAATAATTCTTTATGAATTTGGTCACCCGGAACCTCAAAAATGGCTAATGCTTTTTGCACTTCTTCCATCATTTCCAAGGGGCCACATAAATAATAATGCGCCTTGGCTATGTCGATTCCTAATTCTTGTTTCAAATAATACACGGTAGACGCTTGATTGATACGTCCTTTAAGGCCTGGCCAGTTGGCAGCTGGCCTACTGATCACGTGAAGAATCGTCAAACGGTCAGAAAATTCGGTTTCTAGGGCATCCAATTGCTTTTTGAAAATGATTTGGTCTTCGTGACGTGAACCATAAATCAAATGGATCTTCGATTTGGGCTCGCGTTGAAGCAGGGTTTTGATCATTGACATCAGTGGAGTAACACCAGAACCTGCACCTACAAACACATAATTCTTAGCAGCATCTGCATCGGGTTCAATAACAAAATTACCCATGGGTTCGATCACTTCTAGGCTATCCCCGATTTTCACGGTATCACACAGGTAGTTGGATACCAATCCCCCGGCTATACGTTTCACCGTAATCGCCGGTGACATATCCGTCGCGGGAGAAGATGAAAGCGAATAACTCCTGCGTGGTTTTTCACCAGCGATCGTTGGAATTACAGTCAAGAATTGTCCTGCCAAATAATGAAGCGTATCATGGATCGGATGCCAAAAATGAATGGTTTTGGTGTCCGGAGTCTCTTCGGTTATGTCTTTAACAGTCAAATGTAAAAATCGTAAGCTCATATTAATTGGAATTCGGGACGATCCACTGAATAGTCCCTGCGGGAGATTCATTATGCAATCGGTCAAAGGCTGTAACAACAAAGCCATGTCCAGATTGTATTTCAGATGCGTCGATGATAAACGTATTTTTTTGTCCTTTGTAAATAATATTGGCAGCGTTTTCGATGCCTTTAATGCCCTCCGACCGACGAATACGGTAAACAACGTAGTAGGCTGGGGGGTCATTGTCTAAACTTGGTTCGCCGGCTTGCCAACGTAATGTCCAGTTTCCCGCTTGCTTAACCAAAGATACTTTATGGGGTGCGGTAGGTGCGATGCTATCAATCCATAACATGGGTGGAACAAGTGCGATGTGCTTGAAATGTGATGTGCGCAAGCTATCACGCCAGCCTTTGGCATTGTTCGTTAATTGACTCGAGCTAAAAAAGATGGATCCCTGCACCTGATTTAAACTGCGCGCTTGTGCTAATTGTTTCGATAATTCAGCCGCATTCCATTGATCGGTGAGGTGGTAGGCGGCATGTCCGATATACACGGGTTTTCCATAGCCATGCTCACTCCACCATTTGGCTAATGGCCCAAAGGTTGCGACGCGATGTGTTGTTCCCCAGTAAAGTTGTGGGGCTAAATAATCCAGCCAACCGGATTTTGTCCATTTTTCCGTATCTGCATATAGGTCATCGAAGGATTGTAATCCGCGACTCGTAGGAGAACCATATTCCGGATCCGAACTCTTATGTCGCCAAATACCAAAAGGGCTAATGCCAAATTTCACGCGCGGATTAACGGATTTAATGGTGGAAGAAATCTCTTCAATCAACAAATTGATATTCCTGCGTCGCCAATCCGCCAAACTCTCGTTCGGTAATTTGTGTTGGGTATAGGCTTCGTCATCGTTGAAATGTGCCCCTTTGATCGGGTATGGGTAAAAATAATCATCGAAGTGTATGCCATCCACGTCGTATTGTTGAACTATGTTTTTGACCACCTGCGTGATATAGTGTCTGACTGCTGGAATGCCAAAATTAAATAGATGTTGGTTGTTGTAGATCACCATCCATTCCGGATGTTGGCGAACAATGTGATTGCCACTCAATAAATTTTTGGTAGACATACTCGCTCGATTCATATTCAACCAAGCATGAAACTCGATGCCGCGGGCATGCGACTCCTGAATCATGAATGCTAAGGGATCGTAATTCGGTTTGGGCGCTTGCCCTTGTAGGCCAGACAGATAACTTGACCAGGGTTCATCGCTTTTGGCATATAATGCATCTGCAGCCGTACGAACTTGGACAAAAAGAGCATTGATGCCGGTTTGTTGGTGTGAATTCAGGATATCCAGAAATTCTTCCTGTTGTTTAATGGCATTGTAATTCCGAGGACTTGGCCAATCGATGTTTTGCACAGTAGCAATCCATACCCCACGAAGTTCGCGTTTGGGATGCTGTGCGAACAGTGAGACACTAAACAGTAAACAGATAAGGATAAGCCGACTTGTCATGAAGCCGCAAGTTACAAATAAGTGATGGGAAGTGGAAAAATTGATATTCATAATAACCTATTTTGAACGAAAGCAGATTATCAGTTTTTATTAATCCCGATTTCCCAAAATTGCGTACTATTGATGACCACTAATAAATAAAATTCGAATGAAAACTTTCTATCGACTATTTATGAATCATTTGTGGGTATTAATTTTTAGCATGTTTTTGCCGTTATTTCTTTGGGGATATGAGGAACAAATATGCACAGAACCTTCTTGGCGCTTTTGGGGATCAAGTATTGCCGATTGCGCGTTAAGTGGCGGTTCACAAGAAGTGAGCCACAGCCATTTGCCTGATCTATCAAATTGTGTATATTTTTACAAGGTACAAGATTATATATTTGGATTTAAAGTAGGTAATTTCGCCATAGTTCAAGTTGTACGACCATGCGGAGACTACTAAAGATAAAAATACGATTATTCATATTTTTGCTAACTGTCACTCCTTCAATTCTTCAGGGGAAAGTAGATAGTTTAAGAAATGTTGAATTGGATGAAGTCCAAGTATTTGAATTTACTTCAGGCAGGTATGTAACCGAAAAACCTCATCGTAAGAATTTCAAAGGCCTACAGCTAATCGAACCTTCTCAATTGGCAGTTGTTTTTAATCAGAAGGAATTAGTGTTTAAAAAACTTAGCCATTTATCTATTTGCTTTACCGATAACCATCCAACGCGTTACGTTTTCAGGGTGGCTTTTTATACAGTTGGGAAAAATGGACAACCCGAGCAGTTGATTAAGACTCGGGAATTAATCTTGATGAGACAAAAATCGGGATGGCAAGACTTTTACTTGGGTTCAGAAAATATAAGTATACCTATGGGAGGATTGGCTGTGGTAATTTATTTAATGCCTCAAACCAAGTTGTCA
>JBDLUL010000202.1:0-5100 GCA_039805345.1 Bacteroidota bacterium
TAGATGAAGATTTTGCCATCTCCCACATTGCCTTCAGAAGCGTTATCAAGGATAACATCAATACATTTCTCCAAATTCTCATCGCTTACCACACAGATGATCATCACCTTAGGTAATAATATCATGGACTTCTCAGTCCCGCGATAAATTTCCGAATAACCTTGTTGGAGCCCCGCGCCACGAACCGGAACTACGGTCATACAAGGGATATCAGCATCGATTAAGCCTTTTTGAATAGCTTTTAATTTCGATGGTTTTACTATGGCTTCTACCTTTTTCATATCGTTTCTATTAGCTATTATTCAAATGTTGTATATGCTTCTACTCCAAACTCAACGGCATCAATACCCGCTGATTCTGCTTTATGACTCAAACGAATACCCATCGTCTTTTTCAAGGCCATGAAGATGGCATAGGTTGTAGCAAAAGAGAATACGCTGATTACGGAAACACCGATTAATTGGGTAATGAATTGTGCACTTTCGCCAGTAATAAATAGACCATTCTTTTGGGAGAATAAACCTACTGCGATGGTACCAAAGAATCCGTTAACGCCGTGAACGGCAACTGCACCTACGGGATCATCTACTTTCATTTTGTCTACTACGACTACGGCTATATCTACAATTGTACCAGCGATGAAACCAATAATCAAGGCAGAATCAGGTGAAACTACGTTACAACCTGCAGTAATAGCCACTAAACCGGCTAAAACACCATTGATGACCATCGTGATATCAACCTTTTTGTAACGTATAAAGGTATACAACATCGTTGCGATACCACCCGCTGCTGAGGCTAAAAATGTATTGGTCGCAACTGAGCCTATTAAATCCCATTTACCCACAGCTCCTAAAGTAGAACCAGGATTAAATCCGAACCAACCGAACCATAATATAAATGCTCCTACGGCAGACAATGTTAAGTTATGCCCAGGAATCGCATTTGCCGTTCCGTCTTCATTGTATTTTCCTAAACGTGGCCCTAATACGATGGCTCCTGCTAAGGCAGCAAATCCGCCCATGGCATGAATGGCAGCAGATCCCGCAAAATCATTGAAACCACGAAGTGCTAGCCAACCATTTGGATTCCAAACCCAATTAGCCGCTAATGGATACAGTACTGCACTAAAAATAGCGACATAGATTGCGTATGACCACATTTTCATGCGTTCAGCCACACCACCTGAAACAATGGAAATAGCTGCAACCGCAAAGCCCATCTGAATGAACCAAAATAGTGAGTTGGATATCGTCAATCCTAATCCTAAATCACCTTCCATAATCCCTGTATCAAAGGCCCAATAGCCATTGGATTTACCGTAGGCAATTCCGAAGCCTACTAAATAGAAGGCAACTCCACCAAACATAATGTCAATCATGACTTTGGCGATAATACTCACGGCATTTTTCGAACGGACAAATCCTGCCTCTAAAAGGGCAAAACCGCCTTCCATTTGAAAAATGAGTGCCGCACATAGGGCAACCCAGACCGTATCAATGGCATGTGTTAATTCCACTTGCTGAGCAGCAAGGGTAGCAGATTCATTCATGGTTTTGTGTTTTGTATATAATGCTTAATCCTTGCAAAAATAAAAAACGATTTGGAATTTATCGCAATTAACTTGAACTTTAATCACGTTTATAAACCTATCGAACATGCTTAAAAAAATTACCCTGTTGGGGTTTGCTTGCTTGCTTTCAAGCTCGATTTTTGCCCAAAATCCCTCTATTATTCCGGTTCCATCCAAAGCGGTTTACCCGCAAGGTGCTTACACCTTAAGTAAATCAATCGTGATCGCGGGTCCTAAAAATGATGCATTAGCTACGAGCTATGCGAATTTGACGGATAAACTGACACGCATAGCGGGAAGAAAAGTTCAATGGCTATATGATCCAAGTGCGGCAGCTTCCCTTGCCGCAATTCGTTTTAAGTTAAATTCAAAAGTAGATACTGCGCTTGGGAATGAGGGTTACCTACTCGTTTCGGACGCCAAAGGTGTTCAAATCACAGCGAATAAGCCTATTGGTTTATTCTACGGTATTCAAACCTTACTCCAATTATTGCCTAAGGAACTTGAATCTTCGCAGGCTGTTGCCGGCGTTGCCTGGAAGGTACCTTATGCGAATATTAGCGATACCCCTCGTTTTGCTTGGCGCGGAATGATGTTGGACGTGTCTCGTCATTTCTTTACCAAAGAGGAAGTTAAACGCTTCATCGATGAGATGGTTGCCTATAAATACAATGTATTACACTGGCATCTAACCGATGATGAAGGCTGGCGCGTGGAGATCAAATCCTTTCCTAATTTGACCGTAAAAGGTGCTTATAATGTGAAAAAAGTAGGTCATTTCACGGACTTTTCTAAACCGCTGCCGAATGAACCTCGTACATACGGTGGTTTTTATACACAAGAAGACATCAAGGAAATTGTTAAGTACGGGCAAGAACGTTTTGTGAATATCATGCCTGAAATTGATGTTCCGGGTCATTCCATGGCTGCCGTTGCTTCGTATCCGGAATTATCTTGCACGCCCGAGGCTGTGAATTACCAAGTGATCTCAGGAGAACCTTTTATCGATTGGTCTACCGATCATGCGATTGCGCTACAGGACAACACGCTTTGTCCTGCCAACGAGAAAGTATATACGTTCTTAGATAAAGTGATGGGTGAGGTGTCTAGCTTATTTCCATTTGAATACATCCACATGGGAGGTGATGAGTGTCCCAAGAATTATTGGGATAAAAACCCGCAAATTTTAGCGATGCGCAAAGAATTAGGTCTTAAGAATTCGCAAGAAGTTCAAGCGCATTTCGTTCGTCGACTCGAAAAAATCATTACTTCGAAAGGTAAAAGAATGATGGGTTGGGATGAAATTTTAGAAGGGGGTGGATTACCGAAAAGTACCGCTGTGATGTCTTGGCGTGGCATGGATGGAGGAATCCAAGCTGCCAAAGAGGGGCATGAAGTGGTTATGACACCAAGTAATCATGTGTATATTGATTTAATGCAAGGGGATAAGGCTATTGAACCTCCGGTTTACAAAACTGTTCGTTTGCGCGATTCGTACGCATTCGAACCGGTTCCAGCGGGCGTTGATGCCAAATTAGTTAAAGGTGGTCAGGCTAACCTTTGGTCAGAACAATTATTCAATTATCGCCATTTACAATACATGACGTATCCACGTTCTCTTGCGATTGCGGAAGCGTTATGGTCAGAGCCTGCAAACCGCAACTGGGATAACTTCGTCAGCCGTGTGGAAGCACACATGGCTCGTTTTGATGTCGCACAAAAGAAATATGCTCCGAGTATGTTTGAGCCCATCATCGAAGTTAAACGCAATTCAGTCGGGGAATTAATGGTGCAATTGAGCACTGAAATTTCAGGATTAAGCATTCATTACAGCTTTGATCATTCCTTCCCTGATCAATTCTATCCTGTAGCAACGGGACCCGTATTAGTTCCAAAAGATGCCACAGTGATGAAGATTGTGACTTATCGGGGTAATAAAGCGATGGGCAGAACCATTGATTTAACCCTAAATGACATCATTAAACGCGCAAAATAAACATGAAGAAATTACTTATTTTATTGCTCCTTGCTTTTGTAGGCAACGCCCAAAGTAACTTTGAGAAAAAGACGTTCGAAACGAAAGAAGGTCAGGTTTTGCCTTATCAAATTTTGTTACCCAAAGATTACAAACCTAACAAGAAATACCCTTTATTGGTTGTATTACACGGTGCAGGTGAGCGTGGGACCGACAATGAAGCACAGATGAAATACGGGAAAAGCGTATTTTTGGATTCGTTGAATCGCCTTAACTACCAAGCCATTGTTATTTTCCCGCAGTGTCCAAAAGAATCGTATTGGTCTTCCGTGAAGATTAATCGGTCGACAGTCCCAACTACCTTTATTTTCGATTATTCGGCACCCATTAATTGGCCTTTACAAGCTGTAATCGATTTAGTGAAATCGATGAAACACGATAAAAGTCGGACCTACATTATGGGGCTTTCCATGGGTGGTATGGGTACGATGGAGGCGGTTTCTCGTTTTCCTAAGATGTTCGCCGCAGCCAATCCTATTTGTGGGGGCGCCGATTTAAGTTATGTCGCTAAATATGCCAAACGAGTTCCTTTATGGGTACATCATGGAGATGCGGATATCGTAGTTCCTGTTCGTCATTCACGTGAACTTGTGAAAGCTGTACAAGATCAAGGGGTGGAGGTTAAATATTCAGAATATGCGGGTGTCAACCATAATTCGTGGGATAATGCATTCAAACAACCTGAATTATTGAGTTGGATTTTCAGCCACCGTAAATGATTTTAAATTTACTCTTTTTCATATTATCCTATTTGCCGACCGGAGTGCCCAATATTTCGGGCGCTTCGACAGCCTCTACGACCAATTATTTAGCTATAAAGAAAGGTTATGTGATGTCGTATAATGGGGTAGAGGGACGGGCCAACTGGGTTGGCTGGACCCTACGTGCTTCAGATGTTGGACCTGTTGAACGCTCGGAAAGATTTCGCCAGGATGATGGTTTTCCGCGTGGGTTTAAGATTGTGGATGAGAAGGATTATCGGGAATCAGGTTACGATCGTGGTCATTTATGTAATTCCGAGGATCGTACCGCATCCGAATACTTGAATGAGGAGACATTCTTGATGTCCAATATGCTTCCGCAAACTCGTGAACTTAATCGTGGACCGTTTAAGTTTTTAGAAGCTTATTGTCGGAAATTGGCCGTTAAAAAAGGCCAGAACCTACTCATATATGCTGGTGGTATTGGTTCTAAAGGGCGCTTAGCTTCTGGGGTAATTGTCCCGATGTACTGTTGGAAAGCAGTTTATACCCCTACGGACGCGTTTTATGTCCTTTTCCCGAATGAACATCAAGTGAATAAGAATTGGAATACCTATCGCGTTTCAAAGGACAAATTGGAGAAGATGACCGGATTTCAATTCCCTTAACTCCCCTTACCTTTGGCAATCCTTGAAGGTTTGCCAAAGGTAGTTCGGAATGGCCGTAAAAAGGCCAAATAAACTGATAAAAAAAGCCCGGCTAAACCGGGCTTTTGTATTAATGCAACATGA
>JBDLUL010000203.1:0-15019 GCA_039805345.1 Bacteroidota bacterium
AATTCAACGCAGCAGCAGGCGGATTGATTTCCATGTGGCCAAGTTCCTTGGGCATGGCGGCAACTTTCAAACCTGAATTAGTTCAAAAATTTGGGCGGATCGCCGCACAAGAATACCGTGCCTTGGGTATCGCCACGGCACTTTCACCTCAAGTTGACATGGCAACAGAACCCCGTTGGTTACGTTTCGATGGAACCTTCGGCGAAAGCTCAAAACTTTCCGCAGCCATGGGTGAGGCCTATTGCAATGGTTTCCAGAACGAAAACTGGGGTTCCTTAAGCGTAAATGCCATGGTGAAACACTGGCCCGGTGGTGGATCCGGAGAAGGCGGTCGGGATGCGCATTATGCGAACGGCAAGTTTGCGGTTTACCCAGGCAATAACTTCAAGGAGCATTTGATTCCCTTCACGGAGGGCGCCTTTAAATTACAAGGACAAACCAAAAAGGCCGCTGCTGTGATGCCTTATTACACGATTTCATGGAACCAAACGAGCGAAAATGTAGCGAATAATTACAACAAGTATTTGGTGACTGATTTACTTCGCAAGCAATACGGATACGATGGCGTGGTTTGTACCGACTGGACGGTAACCGGTGATCACAAGGCGATGGATGTCTTTGTGGACGGTAAAGTTTGGGGCGTTGAGAACTTGAATATGGCGGAACGTCATTACAAGGTTTTGATGGCTGGCGCGGATCAATTTGGTGGTAATAACGACATGAAACCAATCATCGCGGCTTATGCGATGGGTGCCAAAGAACATGGCGAGGCCTTCATGCGTGCTCGCATGGAGCAATCTGCCGTTCGTTTATTGCGCAACATTTTCCAAGTAGGTTTATTTGAAAATCCCTACCAAAACCCGGAACAAACGAAGGCAATTGTGGGCAAGCCCGAATTCATGCAAGCAGGTTATGAGGCTCAATTGCAATCGATTGTTTTGTTAAAGAACAAGTCCAACGTTCTGCCGATTCAAACCAAGAAAACGATTTACATTCCAAGACGATACATCGCACCATCACGTCACTTTTTGGGATTCCCGATTCCAGCATCGAATGATTATCCAATCAACATGGAATTGGTCAAGAAATACTTCAACGTAACCGAAAACCCAGCCGAAGCAGACCTTGCTTTGGTATGTATCGAAAATCCCAAAGGAAGCATTGGATACGATCAAGAAGATGTAGCCAAGGGCGGCAATGGTTATTTGCCTATTTCATTGCAATACGGCGACTATGTGGCAAACGATGCCCGCGAAGTAAGTATCGCAGGCGGTGATCCTTTGGAAAACTTTACCAATCGTTCCTACAAAGGCAAAACAGCCAAATCACGTAATTTGACCGACATTCAAATGATCGAGGATACGCGTCAAAAAATGCAAGGGAAACCAATGATCGTTTCGATCAACGTGTCGAATCCAATGGTTTTCGCGGAATTTGAAGGAAAAGCGGATGCGATTTTGGCAAGCTTTGGTGTACAAGACCAAGCGATTCTAGATATCATTCGTGGAAAGGCGGAACCACAAGCTTTGCTACCCATGCAGATGCCAGCGAACATGCAGACGGTTGAAAAACAATTTGAGGATGTTCCTTTCGACATGGAATGCCACTTGGATTCAGAAGGGCATCGCTATGACTTTGGCTTCGGAATGAACTGGAAAGGCGTCATTCAAGATGGGCGCGCGAAGCAATTTAAATAGCAAATTTCTAATAAGCATATTCAAACACCTCAAGCAATACTTGGGGTGTTTTTTTGTTGGCTGACCAAAATCATATTTAGTCCAAAATTCTCGGCCGACCTTTGTTGCTCTTAAAATTTGATACGAATATGCAAAAATCCGCCGCACATACATTCCATATTCCCGTGATGGGTTTAGGTTTCACCATCGATACGCCTATAAAGGTAGGTCCTTTCGGCATTTCATCCGTCATCTCGATCGTTGACGATTACCTCGTCGAGGAAATGCGCAACGCCTATTGCAACGAATTCGAACTTCCCTTCGTGGCCATCGATAAAAAGTCAGATGATTCCCGAGCAAAGCGGATCACGGCTTACCTGAATCTTGTCCATAGCTTGGTCCAAGACAAAACAACAAGTATACGAAATCAAGCCTTCGATCCCGAATCTGACATCTGCCGGTATTTCGAATTATTACCCGAAAACTCGAATCAAAAACGCGCCTATTGGGATATGTTGGCCACGGAAGATGTTTGCCAAAAATTCATCAAACAAGGCAATCTACGTAAATTTGTCGTAGCCGGTTCCATCGATGTCAACATCATGGCCAAGGTAAATAAAATCAATTACGACAAAAATGGACAAGCACTAGAAAAGGAATTTGCGGATGCCTTAGCCGCGCTTCGCGGTTATGCAAGCAGCGATTTAAGCTCTTCGATTATCTTATCAGCCGGATACAATCCGATGCTGTATGGCTACCTAGAAGCCTTTCCAGATTTCTTTCCCAATAGCGCCGGAAAACTCAAAAAGAAAATCATACTGAAAGTTAGCGACTACCGAAGTGCCGTGACGCAAGGGAAAATCCTCGCAAAAAAAGGCGTTTGGGTATCTGAATTCCGCATTGAATCGGGGTTAAATTGTGGAGGCCATGCCTTTGCAACCGATGGATTATTGATTGGACCTATTTTGGAAGAATTTAAGTCGAACCGACAAGCCTTAATCGCTGAGTTATTTGAAATGTGTCAAAAAGCCTTAGCCGAAAAAGGACAAAATGTATTCCTTGAATATCCCAGCATGCGCGTTACGGTGCAAGGTGGAATCGGAACGCATGAAGAAGATGTAGTCCTTCAAGACCATTATCAAACACAAGGAACCGGCTGGGGAAGCCCCTTTTTGCTTGTTCCCGAAGCAACTCAAGTAGATCCTGAGACAAGAAAAGCCTTAGCAGAAGCAGAAGAAAGCGATTATTACATGAGTCATGCTTCGCCGCTGGGAGTGCCATTCAATAATTTTCGAAAAAGCTCTTCCGAAAAACAACGTAACGAGCGGATTGAAAAAGGCCGACCAGGCAGTCCATGTACCTTGGAATATTTGGCAACCAATACAGAATTTACCGAGAAGCCAATTTGTACGGCATCGCGAAAATACCAACATGCCAAATTAAAACAACTGGAAGAACAATCCCTTCCCGCAGCGGCATACCAAAAAGCCTTCGATGCCATTACCGAGAAAGTTTGTCTCTGCACGGGGCTTGGGACTTCGGCAATGCAAAATTTTAACATCAAACCATCGCATCACCAACATGCCGTGGCGATCTGTCCGGGACCGAACTTGGCCTATTTCTCAGGCACCTTTTCATTAAAAGAAATGGTGGATCATATTTACGGTCGGGCGAATATCCTCAACACCCAACAGCGCCCTAACCTATTCGTGAAAGAACTCAGCTTATACGTTGACTACCTCAAAAAAGAAGTGGAAAAAAGTGTGGAGTCCATGACGACCAAACAAGAACGCTACCTCAAGACATTCCGAGATAACCTGTTAAGTGGCGTCGCCTACTACCAAAATCTTAACTTGCCGACACTGCAAGACATGAAAGACGAGTTGGCGCTCTGGGAAGCAAAAATTCAAAGTTTGCCGATTCCTCAGGTGAGCATATCCTAACGAAAACCCTGGGGCAACCTGGGGTTTTGCTTTTACAAGCGATATTTTCTGTAATTTCGAAAGCTAAATTCATCTACATGCGTTATTACTACTTCATCATCCTATCTATATTATCCTTTTGCGTTTCTGCCCAGGATACAACACAAATCGTCCATGCAGAACGGAAGAATGCCCTTGCCCAACAAGCTAAACCTTATGTAATCTTAATCTCCGCCGATGGATTTCGCTCGGACTTTTCCGTGAAATATGGGGCGAAATTTTTACAGAGCCGAGAGGCGAATGGTGTTAAAGCGGAAGCGATGATCCCGTCGTATCCTACCTTGACTTTCCCAAATCATTATACGCTTGTAACCGGATTATATCCGTCACACCACGGTTTAGTTAACAACCGCTTTTACGATGTGGCATCGGGGAAGGAATACAGCATGGGCAACAAAAAGATGGTAGCCGAGGGTAAATGGTATGGCGGAACACCGCTTTGGGTATTGGCTGAAAAGCAAGGCATGCTGAGCGCGAGTTTTTATTGGGTCGCATCAGAGGCTGATATTCAAGGCATTCGTCCTACATATTTGTATACCTACAACGAGAGCATTCCGATCGAACGACGCATTCAGGCGGTGAAGGATTGGTTGTCCTTGCCAACTGAAAAACGCCCACATTTGATTACCTTTTATTTCCCAGAGGTAGACCATGACGCGCATGAATACGGTCCGGAGGACCCACGGGTGGGAGATGCGGTTTCGTTTGTAGACCAAAGTATCGCGAAGTTACAAGCGGCCTTAGATCCTTTGAAATTGCCGATAAATTACGTGTTTGTTTCGGATCATGGCATGACGACGGTGGACACCGAACATCCCTTGCGGAAACCTGCTATGCTACTGGATACAGCTTCTTTTAAAGTCCCTTCGGGAGATGCCTTAGTGCATGTTTTTGCCAAAATACCCGCGATTGTTCCGAATGCCCTAAATGAACTCCGCAAACAAAATCTGTTCCAGGCATATTTGTTGGATGAAACACCGGCACATTGGCATTTCCGGAAATCAGACGATTACTTCAATCGTTTAGGGGATATTTTACTCGTTCCGAATCACCCATCCATTTTCAATTTTGGCACAAGGAAACCGAGTCCGGGTAAACATGGTTACGACAATCATCTTCCTGCGATGCAAGCCAGTTTTCAAGCTTGGGGCCCCGCATTTAAAACCGGCATAAAAATTCCGGCATTCGAAAATGTACATGTCTATCCGATGGTTGGGAAGATCCTCGGGTTGACCATCGACGAATCAACAATCGACGGCCGACTGAAACAACTGAAACCGATTCTGAAATAATTACATGGAGGGCTTTAAATCTTCCAACAAGAATGGAAGGCCTTTTGTCGCAGTAATTTTCAAATTCTTAAACGGCTCAGAAGGAAAATAAATCGTCGTTAACACCGACAATCCCCCATCGGCAAAAAACTCGGCCGAGGCAACATCCGTGATCAAACTGAAATCAATTGTATCCGATTTTGAAAAGCGTGGAGCGTAAGCCTTGCCGGCAAATTTAGCGCTGAAACTGAGATCGCCCGATGCGTCGCGATCTACGAAATATCGGTTGCTTGCTGCCTCAAATCCGACGATCACTTTTTCCCCTTTCGTATTGGAAAGGGTAATCGAAAAATCCTGCACGGGCAATTTCCCTGATAAACGCTGCAGGGCCGAGGCTGTTTTTACACCTTGATTCGACTTGATTGATTGTGAACTATTCACGTAGTTTGACACAGCGGAAACCGGCGTGGAAGCTAGTAAATATTTCCCGTTCAGGTTAAGCAATTGCAGGTCCCGCGCCAAGGTGTTCGCACTGCGCCAAGAGCCCGTCGGTACCACCGTTGCATAATCCCAGTTGGACATCCAGCCCATAAAGATTCGCTTATCACCTGTTTCATGAAAAGTCACACCGGCATAATTATCTCGCCCATAATCCACCCAGCGGGTTTCTTCATCTTGTGCGATGAATTGATGCCCATCGAAATCCCCTACAAAGTATTGTGCTCCAGAGCCACCATTGGGAGCTCCGGGATTTATATTCACAATTAAGACCCATTTGGTCTTCCCATCTACTTGCATCGGAAACAAATCTGGACATTCCCAAACGCCCCCATGCGCTCCAAATTTCGCTCCAAATTCACTCTCTTTCGTCCAGTTTTTCAGGTCAGGCGAGGAATAAAATGTCTCCCGGTCTTGCGTAGCTAAGGCCATGACCCATTTATTACCTGCTGCATACCAAGAAACGTTCGGATCACGGAAATCGGCTACACCGGGATTCTTGATCACCGGATTCCCGGCAAATTTGGTGAAGGTTTGGCCTCCATCAAGACTGTAAGAAATGCTTTGATTCTCCCGATCAATTCGGCCTGCTTTCTCCCAATCCAAATTGTGACTGGTATATATCGCAACGACAGGTGCAATTCCATTTTTACCTAAGCCCGAAGTATTTTGATGATCAATCACAGCAGAACCCGAAAAGATTAAGCCAAGACTATCCGGATACAAGGCAATCGGCTGATGCTCCCAACGCATCAAATCTTTACTTGTTGCGTGTCCCCAGTGCATGGGTCCCCACACCGTACTTTCTGGATGATATTGATAATATAAATGATAGGTTCCATTCGCATAAAACATCCCATTCGGGTCATTCATCCACATGGTAGGTGGGGTGAAATGTAATTGTGGACGATGCTTTTCTTGTGCAAATGCAGCGAAAGTGATCAATAAAAAGAAGAGGATGTTTTTCATACGAGCAAAAAAAAGGGTGGCCCAACTGAGCCACCCAACAAAAGTACGCGAATTCGTTATAAGTTCTTCAAATACTCGATGCTCTTGGGAACAAATTCAAGTTCTTGGTTACTTTCATCCTCGATGAAGCAATGTTCGATGCCATTTTTCATCGCCAATTGGATGATTTCTTTCCAGTTTCCTTGGCCCGTTCCTACCGGAACATCGTTTTCTGCTGGGGTACCCCCAGTCAAATTGCCTTGAACTCCCTTGCGTAAGTCTTTTACGTGCATCAACTTCCAGCGGTTCGGATATTTCTTCAATAATTTCACTGGCATATCAGCGCCTCCGCCGTGCATCGTCCATAAGACGTCCATTTCAAAAGAAACATAAGCAGGGTTCGTGTTTTTGATGATGTAATCCATCAAAGTTCCATCTTCGTAGGGATGGAATTCATAGCCGTGGTCATGGTAAGTAAACGTGATTCCGTTTTCTTTAAACACTTTGCCCGCACTGTTAAAAAGAGCTACCGCTTTTTGCGCGTCTTCAAGTGTAAAATAGTTCCCTTTGTGTGGAATCCAAGCACACATGACAAATCTGGCGCCTAAGGCTTTAGCTTTGCGAACGGCTTCCATGGGATTCGCTAATTCGTCAAACCCAACTCCGGTAGAAGGAATGCTAATGCCGCGATCGGCACATAATTGCTTGAATTGTTCTTCGGTATACCCTTTGGTTGCACCGCCTTCTAATTCCGTAATGCCCATTTTTTGGATTATGTCCAAGGTATTTTCCGTGCTTTTTGGGAAATGATTCCGGAAGGTATACGCCTGCACACCGATCGGATAGGTGTAAATTTTTTGTGCAAAAGCGGGGAGCGTTAACAAGAACGCAAATGCGAGTAGTGTCTGTTTCATATTGAATAGGTTTGTCTGTAAAAATGAAGGAAATTTCTGAAATATGCTAATTTTGTTGTCATGGAAAAACCTTACCACGCCGATCAAGTTTTTGAAAAAATTGACACATTAGCTTTAGGCGAATATGAAGGCTGTACATTTCGGAATTGCCAATTTGAATCGGCGGATTTTAAAAACTTTCAATTTGTGGATTGTCGGTTCGAAGACTGCAATATTAGTCTGGTCAAGTTAAGTGCAGCTTCCTTTCAAAAGGTTTATTTCCAAACGTGTAAAATGCAAGGCCTTCGTTTCGAGGCTTGCAATCCCTTTTTATTCGAAGTGCATTTCAAAAATTGCGTGTTGAATTTATCTTCCTTTTACCAAATCAACGGGAAAGGGACCTCTTTTCAGGCTTGTTCCTTGCAGGAAGTTGATTTCACGGAAGCGAATTTCAGTGAGGCCAAATTCGATGATTGCGATTTAGCGGGCGCTTTATTCGATCGAACCAATGTAGAAAAATCAGATTTTCGCACGGCCTTCAACTATCGAATATCACCTTCAATCAATCGCTTGAAAAAAGCCAAATTTTCGCAAGATGGGTTGGCTGGACTTCTCAGTGATTTTGGAATTGAAATTACTTAAGTATATCCCGTGCAATCTTCAAATGATGCTCCGTGTGAATCCACAAAAAGCGTGTAGTCATCCGCGTGTTTAAATCACCGAACATCGGATGCGTAAAAAAATGCTTCGGAGATTGATTCAATAAATTCAAGATGCTCAAACTCGCGCGATCTAACGCGGCATCCAATTCCGATTTATCCAGTTGGCCTGGCATCGCCGACTTAGGTGCTCGAGCCTTGCCACGTGGAATTTTCTTCGTCAATAAGATAAACCATTTGACAAAAGATTGCTTGGGAGCATAGGCACTCGGGTCGGAAGCCGCCAATCCGGCAATCATTCCATTCATTACGTGCAAATTATGTAGCAAGTGCCAGCCAACGGACTCCGCTGAAATACTTGGATTTTTCACTTCCCAGTGTTCCGACAATTCTTGCATTTCGCGGATTTGAATAGCTAGTTTATTGATCATAAGCGCATTTGGAAAAATAATCCATGGTTTGACTTTTCAAATTTCATCGGCCCGTAAGCATCAAAATTTGAACCTAAACCTACCGTAAATTTATCAAAAGTCAAGCCAGCGCGTAAACTAGCGCCGCTGCGCGCATGCGTTCCCACTTCGATATCGCGCACCAATAAGCCTTGCAAGCGTGTATATAAACGAACTTTTTCCGATAGTTTGGGCTTAAATTCTGCCAAAGCAACCGTTTCAAATGCATGCCCGGGTTTGAAATTGAGCGTTGGAAAAACAACAATCAGATAATCCGGACTCGCTTTTAAGAATTGAAATCCCAGAGTAGGAACAAAACCCAATTTATAATGCCATTGCAATCCCGATGCAGCACTGAATCCTTTTCCAAGCGCATAGGTAATGGAATTATTCAATACAATTTCCGTTTCGGAGGGGGTATTTTGATAATCCGCGGCCCCGACAGTCACATTGAAAAAATTAAACTTTCCTTTGGCGTCTATGGGGCGATTGATGATAATGAGTAGATTCGCCCGATTATTACCTGCCATAACCTCTACAGGCAATGGCGCTTTTTGAGCAAAAACAGTTGTGATCGATGCCACGAAGGCAATGGTTAAATAGAAATTTTTCATGGCCACAAAAATAAGTAAAACTTAATTGGCCAGCTTTTTTTGAGACCAATAAGCAAAAATTGCCGCCGTAATAAACATGATTAGGCTGTAAACGACCGCCGGAATGGTCATCGCACCATTGTTCAAAATACTCAAGGCAATGTAAATGGCCAAAGAACCATTGTGAATCCCCACCTCCATCGAAATGGCAACCGCCTGTTTGGGAGGAAGTCTAAAAAGCCGCGGTAGAAAATACCCAACCAGCAAACAGGCCAAATTAAACGTCAACGCAGCGCCGCCCACGGAGCGAATGTCGTGCATCAAATGGTCGATTTCCTTTAAGCCCGCCAAGACAATTAACAACCCAAGGAACACGCCTGATATCAATTTAACCTTGCCTTCCATGCGCTGTGCAAAGGCTGCATAGCGGTGGCGAATCCACATACCTATACAAATCGGTGTTATAATCATCACACAAACCTCCAATACCTTTTGAAATTGCATCGGCACATAGGCCTCCGCTTGCATGAAATAGGCCAAGGACAAATTGACAATCCAGGCAATCGAAAAGATCGACAAAACGCTATTCAGCGCGGTTAAGCTCACGTTCAACGCGACATCCCCGCCGGCCATGTGGCTGTATAAATTCGCCGAAGGACCTCCAGGTGCAGCGGCTAATAGCATCAGCCCAACCGCCAAGGCGGGTTCCAAGTGGAAGAAATCGGCAATCAACAGGCAGATCGCAGGCAGTAAGAGCATTTGCGTAATCAAGCCGATCAATACCGCTTTTGGATATTCAACAATACGTTTGAAATCTGCAGGGGTCAGTGATAAACCTAATCCAACCATGATGACGGCAATGGCCATGGGCATGAGATAGATTGAGAGAAAACTTGCTTGCATCCGATAATTTTTAAACCTTGCTCAAAATATTGAAATTTTGGTTGTCATCCTAAAATTATTTGTCCGACTCGGCCTCTGGATCTTCGCTCCAAAGGTGCATATACGCAACAAAAGTCTCCTAGCAAAACAAGGACCTTTGCTGGTCGTTGCCAATCACCCCGACTCCTTTTTAGACGCGGTCATCCTAGGTGCCTATTACCCACGAAAGATGCATTTCTTGGCAAGAGGAGACGTTTTTCGGAAACCCTTATTTGGTTTTTTATTGCGTTCCATCGGGATGATTCCGATTCACCGCGCACGAGAAGGTCGGGAACATTTACACCTGAATGCCGGGACTTTTGATGCATCAGTCGATGTTCTGGCAGAAGGCGGTGGTATCTTAATTTTCATCGAAGGTATTTGCTTGTTAACCCACGAACTTCAACCCTACAAAAAAGGAGCAACCCGAATATTAGAGGCTGCTCAGCTCCGCGGAGTCCAACCGATGATTCATGTGGTGGGCATTGCCTACAACGATTTCAAGGCTTTTGGAAAGATCGTGGAGATTCACGTGGAGGAATTTGAACAGCTGCCCGCGCTGGAACATGCGAAACATCGATTGGATTTTAATGCGGCGGTGTTCGAACAAATGAGCCGATTAATCCATGTGCCCACCAAGCGTATTCGCATTAAAAAAAGTCTTTTTTATTACTTGAATGTCCCCTACTACCGACTGATCCAAAAACTTGTCGATCGAAAAACGAAAGAAACCGTTTTTTATGATTCGGTGCTTTTTGCGGTCTTATTATTCACCTATCCACTGTATTTGTTGCTTATAGGGTCGGGCTTGTGGATGGCGGGCTTACCGATTTGGTATGTCGTTTTTTTTATGAGCATGTTGCCCTTGGGAATCAAAGTCCAAATGCAAAGCGCATAAAAAAGCCCTGGGATTTTCCAGGGCTCTGATTAATCTTGAAGCGAGGATGTCGGTTTGGTCGCATGGTACAATTCATACCAATCTTCGTGACTTAAATTGATTTGGAACGAATTCACAATGTTGCGAATGCGCTTCTCTTCGAGCGTTCCAATTAAAGGCAAAGCACCTAATTTCACCAACCAAGCTACGGCGATTGACTCGATGTTCGCGTCGTAACGGGCAGCGACTTCCATTAACTTTTTACGCACTTTAAGCGCTAATTCATCCGTTCCATTTTCAATGCGGCCACCTGCTAAAGGAGATGTCGCTAACGGGCGCATGTATTTTTGCTTGATGTAATCGATCGCACCATTATCGAGTGCTGAAGTGTTCAACAAGTTCAAGTCGATGTGATTCGAAACGACCGGAATGTTCAAGTAAGAAACCAATAATTGATGCTGGTAAACGGAAAAATTCGACACCCCGATGTTCTTTACTTTTCCTGCCGATTTCAATTTTTCTAAGGCCAATGCGGTCGTTTCTAGATCAGATAAGGGATCTAATTGGTCCAACAAAAACACGTCCAAATAATCCGTTTGCAAATTACGCAAGGAGTTTTCGACCGAAAGCGTGATGTGTTCTGCGGAGGTATTCACGTGGTTAACGCGGTAATGGGGCGTAGTATTCACGCCACATTTCGAGAACAAGACAATGTCGGAACGCTTAAACGATTGTTTCGCAAGCACTTCGCCAAATCGTTTTTCGCAGCTATAATCCCCGTAGCGATCCGCGTGATCAAAGGTATTTACCCCTAAATCCAAGCAAAGGTTGACAATCTTTTCCATGTCACCTTTTCCCGCTTCCCAGCGCCAGAATCCGTAGATGGCAGGGGAAACTTTGGGACCTGCGTCGCTTAAATAGACCTTGTTCATGCTAAAATTATTTTTGAAGCGGCTAATAAATCATCGACTAAATGGGTGGCTTTCGTTTCGCTTCCTTGCGGAGCCAAACGAATCGTGCGTAAACCCGCACGCGTTCCGGCGGTAATATCGCGCTCGTGATCACCTACCATCCAGGAAGCATCCATGTCTACCTGGTATTTCGCAGCGGCCTTTTCGATCATCAAAGATCCCGGCTTACGCGTTAATGAATGGCTATCAAATTTTTCGTGGTAAGGGCAGAAATAGATATCGTCCAATTCCACACCCGTCCCATCTTGAATCGCTTGATGAATCATGTACACATCTTCGCGTTTGTAAACACCTTTGGCGATGCCGCTTTGGTTGGTGATAATCACCAACAAATATCCTGCATCTTTTAATGCCCGCAAGGCTTCCCCCACACCCGGCGGAATGATAAACTCCTCCATCCGGTACACATAATCTACGCGGTCAACATTCAGAACGCCGTCGCGATCTAAGAAAATGCACTTATTCTTCATTCAATCTTAAAATAAAAGCTTCCAAGGAATGCGGCTCAAAATCAATACGAGCGCAGCCAAGGTAAAAATCAAGGCGTTTTTGTGCTTCGCTGCATCTGCAATCGCCTTTTTGTTTTTGGCATTGTTGACCGTTGCTAATACAATCGCAATGATGTTCACAGAAATATGCTCTACCGCAACTAATCGCAATTCTGGATTTTTCATGGCAGCACCGAAGTCAGCTAAAGCAGTTGCCGTAATCGGGCTCAAGAAGAAATAAAGCGCTAAACCGATAAGTAGCTGTGTATGCAAGGAAATCATGAAGAACAATCCTGCTTTGCGATCTGATTCCGTAAACAAGGAATTATTTGAGCGACCACGTAAAGCGCGGGCAATCACATTGATACCTAAAATGAACACGAGTACAAAAAGTACGATGTGAACGGTTGAAACAATTGAATACATGTGATGATAAGTTTTAGTTTGCGACAAAGATACGAAAAGCGCTTGGAACGTGACCTTTGTTACGAATATTCCTCCAATATTCTTTACCTTTGGGGCTCAAAATCAACAGAAATATGTCAGATCCGTCTAAATTGAAGGCCACCATTAACGCCCGTTGTCCACAATGTCATGAAGGGAGATTGTTTAAATTTAAGTGGTGGAATATTTTCAATTTTGCCCAGATGGAAGAGCATTGTTCCGCTTGTGGGATGCGTTACGAAATTGAACCCGGCTTTTTTTATGGAGCCATGTATGTTTCCTATGCCTTCACGGTAGGAATTATGCTGGTGGGAGGAATCATCATCTTTAATTTATTTAATGATCCCGATGCGATGGGTTATGTGATTCCAATTACAACGGTTTCCTTGATTTTGGTTCCCTTTAATTACCGCGTCTCCCGTGTTATTTTCATACATTTGTTTTCCGGCGCCAAATACCGGCCGAATAAATAATGAAAATCCTCGATCTCTACATTCTGAAAAAATTCTTGAAGACCTATGTCTTCGCGGTTTTTCTCATTGTATTGATTGTCATGGTGATTGATTACACGGAGAAAATCGATGATTTTATCCGGAAAGAGGCACCGATGCGGGCCATTCTCTTCGACTATTATTTGAATTTCATTCCTTATTGGGCAAACTACATTAGTCCATTGATGGTCTTCATCGCGACCGTATTTTTTACGGCGAACATGGCCGCCAAAACCGAAATTATCGCCATTCTCAGCTCGGGTGTTAGCTTCACCCGTTTGATGCGCCCATATTTAATTGGCTCATCCATCATTGCTTTGGGAACCTTTTTGATGATTGGTTGGGTCGTCCCGAATGCCAACAAAATTCGCGTTCCCTTTGAGCATGAATACATCAATGGGACCTATTTCTTTGACAAGCGGGATGTGCATATTAAAATTTCACCCGATGTCTATGCCTATATCGAGAGCTACGACAACACCTCGAATACGGGTTATCGATTTAGTTTAGAGCGTATTGCCGACAACGAAATCAAGCAAAAATTGATGTCGGACCGTATTACTTGGGATTCCGTGGCGAAGAAATGGACGATTCATGATTACCGAATTCGGACCTTTGCGGGGAATGGAAATGGACTTGTTTTTGGAACGAAGATTGATACAACCTTAAACCTATTACCAAAAGATTTTCAGAATAAACATTTGTTGCACGAGACCTTTACTTTGCCGGAATTGAACCGACATATTGATTTAGTTCGGTCGCGAGGAGCCGATGGAATTGAGGTGTTTTTAATTGAGAAGTATATCCGTTTTGCCAATCCGTTTTCGATCATCATTTTAACGATTATCGGGTTCTTAGTGTCCGCGCGTAAGTCACGTGGTGGCGTAGGATTCCAGATTGCTTTAGGGTTTAGTTTGGCCTTTGTATACATCCTATTTTTCATGATGAGCAAGGGAATTGCAGAAGGTGGTGGCATGCCCCCGATGCTGGCTGTTTGGCTACCGAATATTGTCTTTTCCGGGGTAGGCCTCGGCTTATACTATACCATTCCTCGTTAAATGAAGTCGGCCCCACGCTTGTTGGACTACCTGAAGATCCATTTCATTGTGGTCTTGTATGCGTTTACCGCCATTTTAGGTAACGCAACATCTGCAAATGCCCTGACCATCGTATTTTTCCGCTGTGTGATTGCCGCTGTGGGTTTGGTGGGAATTCTGTATTATTCCAAAACTTCGTTTCGTATTAGCCAAAAGGTCTTAAGCATTTGGCTCTTGAATGGCGTGTTCATTTCCTTGCATTGGTTATTGTTTTTTGGGGCTGCCAAAGTCTCAACGGTGGCCATGTGTTTAGCCGGATTATCCACACAAACGTTCTGGACTTCTGTGATGGAACCCATCGCCAAGAAAACCAAAATATCCTGGGAAGAAGTATTTTTAGGGGTACTTGTGATTGTGGCTTTGGGAATCATTTTCTCGGTCCAACAAGCTCAATGGCTGGGTCTTTTAATGGGTATCGGCGCGGGATTTTTCGGGGCACTCTTTTCTGTGATTAATGGCAACTTCACCCATACGCATGACCCGAAACTGATCACCGCGTATGAAATGGCTGCGGCGGGTGTCATGACGGGATTGGTTTGGGCTTATGGTCTTTTCGAAGGAGGCGTAGGTTATATCCCGCTGGAGTGGGACTGGATGTGGATTGGAATTCTCGCGGTCGTTTGTACCGTCTATGCTTATACGGAAACGATTCATTTGTACAAGGTATTTTCCGTGTTCTCGATCAACTTGGTCATTACCTTGGAACCCGTTTATGGAATCTTATTGGCGGTGTTTATATTTGGCCAAAAAGAGGTGATGTC
>JBDLUL010000204.1:0-4262 GCA_039805345.1 Bacteroidota bacterium
ATGCCCGCGTTGTTTACGAGGATGTCGATGGCGCCATGTTTTGCTACCAGCTCAGCAACGAGAGAAGAAGTGAGGCTTAAATCAGCCACGTCATTCACAGCATAATGCGCCCCAGCGCCTAAGTTGGCAACCGCTTCTTTCAGCACATCTTCGCGCCGACCGGTAATCACGACCGTGGCACCGGACGCTAAAAAGCATTTGGCAATATCGAATCCGATTCCGGTTCCGCCGCCCGTGATGAGCGCCACGCGCCCTTGCAATGAGAATGGTTGTTGCATCTTATTTCAGTTGGTATATACGTACAATTTCTTTTAATTCTGCCAAAGTCCGCGTCGGCGTACCATAGCTAATCGGCAATTTTGAATAGGTTTGGAAGTACAACAAATTGGCATCGCGCCACAAAACCGACTCGCGTTGTTGCGCGGCCAAACGACCGCGAACATCCGCAAAAATCTCAGGATCTACTTTTCCCTTCACCGATTCCCAATCCTTTTGTAAATCCTTCACTTCCTGTAATCCGGTATTATATCGGTAACAGAATTCATCCCAAAGCGTTCGACCGGTGGATAATTTTTCTTGCCAGCCTACGTGGTGAAACCACAACAAGTCATTCAAATTGGTTTTCGACGGATCGCTCCATTGTTGTGCGACAGCTGGATGATATAAACTTAACGCATTGCTTCCCGTCGCTTTTCGGTCAAACCCTAGACCTACCGAATCCGCCCGGTGGTAATAAATCGAGGTCCAATCAGGACGTTGGCTACGCTCTAACCAAGGTTCAGGTCCCCAGTGAATGCTTTGGCCCATCACATGGTGTAAGCCTAAAGGTGTTGTGAATTTCACATAGGTATCGCGGGATTTCAACAAAATATTTTCAATCGTTTTCGACGCCGTCGCATCACGAGTCAAGGTCTGCTTCACCCACTCGTCTGCAATTTTTTCTGAGCTCAAGGTATAATCCCAAGCCAAGCGTCCAAAGGCATACCAATTCGCCTGCGACAGTAAATGTCCCGTCCAGTTTCGATCTGACCCCGTATTCGCCACGCCGGCCATCATCGTAATTTGATTATTTCCTAAACTCCCATCGATAACCTTCGCGACCGTTGAACCCTTTCCATTTTGGTAAGTATCGGAATCCAAGCATTCTTTAAACAGAATCGATTGGTAAAAAACATTTGTACTGAAGCCGGTATATTCCTGCGTAATCTGGAATTCTAATGCCAAAGGAGTTTTCGGCATCGCCCCGAAAAGCGGATGAAAAGGCTCCCGCGGTTGGAAATCAATGGGGCCATTTTTCACCTGAACAATCACATTTTTCGCGAAGGTTCCATCCAAAGGCTTGAAGTCATTATACGCTTCCTTGAACCGATCTCCATTGGGGTTAGGCGCATAGACAAAGGCACGCCAAATGACAATTCCTCCAAACGGTTGCACCGCCTCTGCCAACATATTGGCTCCATCAGCATGTGTCCTACCGAACTCTTGGGGTCCAGGTTCACCCTCTGAATTTGCCTTCACTAAGAATCCACCAAAATCCGGAATCTGTGCATAAATCTCTTTTGTCTTTGAAGCCCAAAAAGCACGAACCTGTGGATCCAAGGGATCCGACGTTTTCAATTTCCCCACCAGTTTAGGCGAAGCAAAATTCACGGATAAAAATAATTTGATGCCATAGGGGCGAAATACGTCGGCAAGTACCTTCACTTTCGCCAAGTACTCGGCCGTCATAAACCGCGCTGAGGCATTTACATTATTCACGGAAACGGCATTAATTCCGATGGACGCATTTGCTCGGGCGTAATCCGTGTAGCGCGGGTCAACGGTTTCCGGCAATTCATACCATTTCCACAATGATGCACCGGCATATCCGCGCTCGATGGTTCCCATGACGTTGTCCCAGTGGTTCAACATACGGAATTTAACTTTGGGGGAGGACGTGATGTTGTCCAAAGGTTTTTCCTGCTGAATCATACGCAACAATTCGAAAACCCCGTACAAGATTCCGCGGTCAGAACGCGCTTTGATGCGAATATATTTCCGACCTACGACACTTAGGCCTTCTACTTTGACTTGCACTTTTTTATCTACTTGAATCTCAAACCCTTCCTCCGGAATCGTGGCATCCTGCACAAATTGTATGCTTCCTTCCACCGATTTCGAAACGGGTGCAATGCCTGTTAATCCCTTCAAACCATTCGTTAATTCTTTCTTCGCCGTTTCTACAATAGGCGTCGACTCGAATTCCGAAGATATCGATTGCGCATAGGGTGCATAACGTGCAGCAGTAGCAACTTTGTCGAACTTCAACCACAAACGATAACCGTCATCTGCTTTCAAGGCGAAACTCCCAACGACAAAAAATACGGCTAAAAAGGAGCGAATCGCTAATTCAAGCCCGCGGATTTCTGCAAGTCCACGTAATCGTCCGATCGCCGAATAGCCTGGGTATGTTTTCTTTTTCAAATCGTCTAACATTTGGTGACCGTGGTCTGGGCGCATGGGAATTCCATCGCCTCCGCGTCTTTTTTCTTCCTCAACAACCGCTTTGACGACTTCAAACATGTCCACATCGCCTGTTAAATGCGGTGCTTCGTGAAAAATCAAAGGATCATTTTGTTCCCGGAAGGTTGCGCGCAAATGCAAGAAATGAATGCGATCTGCGAAGCGACGAACCATTCCCGGCAAATTATTGTCCGTTCTAACTCCTAAAGAGCCTGTACAGAAGGTAATTCCATTGGCACGTTCAGGACTCGCATCCATCAAAGCCGCCAAATCCGCTTCCGTGCTTACTACCCGAGGCAAGCCCAATAAAGGAAACGGAGGATCGTCGGGGTGGATGCATAAATTAATCCCCAGTTCCTGTGCCAAAGGCGCAATCGAACGCACAAAGTAGTGCAGATTCTCGCGCAATTGCTCGGCCGAAATAGCCTTATATTCGTCTAAAAGACTTTGGAAATTCGCTAAATGAAAGGCCTCTTCAGAACCAGGAAGACCCAAAAGTGCCGTGTTTTTCAGTTCCTCTTTTTCTTCCTGGGTCATGCGCGCAAAACGTTCCGCCGCAGCAGCCTGTACCGCGGGCGTATAATCTGAAGCTGCGCTTGGGCGCTGCAAAATATGCAAATCAAAAACCGCAAAATCCATCCACACAAAACGCAGGGCGCGTGCGCCATCCGGCATTTCGAAATTCAATTTGGTCCGTGACCAATCCAGCACGGGCATGAAATTATAGCAAACCGTTTTAATGCCACAGGCCGCGAGATTTCGTAAAGAGGCTTTGTAGTTTTCAATGAAGCCTTCGCGCGATGGAAGAGCTTTCTTAATTCCTTCGTGCACAGGAAGTGATTCTACGACCGACCAATGCAAAGGAGTCCAATCCTGATTACCCGCTTCAATGATTGAAATGCGTTCTTGAATCGCTTCGATGGGCCAAACTTCACCTACGGGGATTTGGTGCAATGCGGTTACGACTCCGGTACATCCAGCTTGACGAATATCCATCAGCGAAACCGGATCGTTTGGGCCGAACCAGCGCATCGTGTGTATCATGTAATTTTGTTTAGAGGCTTACGCGTTGTAAAGCGCAAAATGCACAAAATTTACTAGAAAAACACACCGATTTACACGGCTTGACTGAATGTCTTTTTTTGAACTTCTGCGGAAAGTAATTTTAGGTCGAAGGCCTTGCAAATATTCCGAATGAAATGTTTCCCCAAATCGGTCACCATCAATCCATGTTCACCCCATGTGACCAAATCATCCATGGCTAATTCGTCTAATTCATGAAAGGAATATTGGCGCAATAATTCCAGGTCCTCTTTGGCAAAATGAGCCTTGCCCCGACATGCCACATCGAGGATATATTGCCGCATTTTTTGATCTACTTCATCGAGAAAATAGCCTTTGAAAACAGCTAATTCACCCCGATTAATTTGCTCGTAATATTCCTGAATTGTCTTTTTATTTTGGGCAAAACCGTAAAAAATATCGCTAATGCTCGAAACCCCCAAGCCCACAAGCATGCCGGTTTGTTGGACCGTATAGCCCATAAAATTCCGATGCAAATTCCCTGCTTCATGCGCCTTCACCATCAAATCCCCCGGTAAGGCAAAATGATCCATACCAATGTCCGTGTAACCCGCCTCCATAAAACGCTTTTTACCCAATTGGTATAATTTCATTTTTTCATGGGCAGATGGCAAATCGTTGTCATCAAAAAGCCGCTGTGCCTTACTCGTCCAAGGCACATGCGCATAGGAATAAAA
>JBDLUL010000205.1:0-7830 GCA_039805345.1 Bacteroidota bacterium
ATGCAATCGATATCGCCATCGTTACGGAGAATTGTCGGAAAAACACCCCAATGGGTCCCGACAAAAATGCTACGGGAACAAACACCGCGCCCATCACCAAGGTAATGGCTAAAATAGCCCCAGAAATTTCATGCATCGCTTCTTGTGTCGCGGCTAAAACAGGCATGTCTTTTTCTTCCATTTTGGCATGAACAGCCTCCACGACGACAATCGCATTATCGACAACAATACCAATGGCTAGCACCAAAGAGAAAAGCGTCAATAGATTTATCGAAAATCCAAAGGCAAGCATAAATGTAAACGTCCCCACCAGTGAAACCGGCACCGCGATAATCGGCACGAGCGTCGCCCGCCAATCCTGCAAGAAGATAAATACAACTAAGGCCACGAGTAAAAATGCCTCGAGCAAGGTCTTGATTACCTCGTGAATCGATGCATCCAAGAAACGGGAAACGTCATAGGAAATCGTGAAGCCCATGCCCGGAGGGAAGGTCGTCGTTTTCAATTCTGCCAATCGTTTCTTCACGTTATCAATGACTTCAGCCGCATTGGAACCAGGACGTTGCTTTAAAAGAATCGCGGCGGAGGGCCGACCATTTTCTTTCGAAAGCACATCGTAATCCAGCGACCCAAACTCCACATCGGCCAAATCTTTCAATCGTAAAATCTGCCCTGTTTCCGTCGCTTTAATAACTAAATTTTCATACTCTGATACTTGCGAAAACTTACCTGTATAGCGCATAACGTATTGCAAAGCTTGCGGATGTTTCCCAGAACTTTCACCAATTTTACCCGGCGCCGCCTCCACGTTTTGATTTCGCAAGGCTTGGATGACATCATCTGCTGAAAGCTTATATGCAAACAATCGATCCGGATGTAACCAAATACGCATCGCATACTCCCTTTGGCCCATAATATCTGCAAAACCCACACCATCAATTCGTTTTAACTCGGGAAGCACATTGATGTCGGCAAAATTGTAAATAAACTTCTCATCGATATCTTTATCCTCACTCAAGAGGTTCACATACAAGAGCATACTATTCACTTCTTTCTCGGTGATTACACCCGCCTTAATCACCTCCTCTGGTAATTCGTCAAGGACCGTTTGTACACGGGTTTGGACGTTGACAGCCGCCACATCAGGGTCAGTCCCTACTTCAAAATAGACCTGAATAATACTGGTTCCATCATTTCCTGAAACGGAAGTCATGTAAGTCATACCCGCGACACCATTGATGGCTCGTTCAAGCGGAGTTACAACCGCTTTAGCACATACCTCCGCATTTGCACCGGTATACTTGGTCGTAACCGTTACCGCAGGAGGAACAATATCCGGAAACTGTGTTATGGGCAATTGCTGCATCGCAATAACCCCTAGAATCACGATAAAGATCGATACAACGATCGACAATACCGGTCGAGTAATGAATTGTTGGATCATCTTAAAGTGCTTTATATTCCGTTAATAATTGACGCATCGGCTTGAAGGTCGACTTGATTTTTTGGCCTTGCTTGACCAACTGAATACCTTCAATCAACACCGTATCCTTTGCTGAGAAACCCGCTTTAACTAAATAAAAATGCGGAATCCGAAGATCAGGAAGGATGCTCTTCATCTTGATCGTACCACTCGCATCCTTCACAAAAACATAACTTTTCTCCTGAATTTCAAATACCGATTTTTGTGGAATCGCCCAATATCCCGCAATCTTTTTAGGCAATTGTACTTTCCCTGAGGCCCCATGACGAAGCAGTTTATTCGGATTTGCAAACCGGGCACGGAAGGCTATATTTCCTGTGTTTTTATCAAACTCTCCTTCGATTGTTTCCACAATTCCTTTTTCGGAATAGGTCTCTCCATTTGCCAAAAGCAAATCGACCGTAGCCGCTTTATTCACCCCTCCTTTCATACTAAATGCCAAATATTCCTGTTCAGAAACATTAAAATAAGCGTATACACTCGCATTATCGGAGAGCGTGGTCAGCAAGGTTCCTTCATCAACCAAACTACCTCGCTTAAATGGCAGTCGGTCAACCACCCCATCAAAAGGCGCACGAATATTTGAATGATCAACTTTGAGTTCTGCGGAAAGCACATGCGCTAAGGCCTCCTCTCTTTTTGCTTTTAAACCATCCACTTTAGCTAAAGATATTGCCAATTGATTTTTAGATATGACATTTTTATCGACCAACAAGCGTGTATTTACGAGGGTTAACTCCTCAGCCTTTAATTCCGCGGAAGCTTGACTTAATACGGCCTTTGCACGGGCTAGATCAGCCACATATTCTTGACTATTGATTGTAAACATGATCTGTCCTTTTTTGACTTGCTTGCCTTCATCTACAAGAATACGATCTAGATACCCTTTCACCCGGGCGCGAATCTCTACATTTTGGACGGCATGTATATCGGCTACAAATTCTTGTTGGATCGTTGTGTCCACCGAAATGGGCGACGAAACTTCAAGCGTTTGTATTTCAATCGCTTCTTCTTTTTTAGATGTGCAGGCACTTAGCAGCAATAATCCAATGAGGTATTTTTTCATATATACTTAGTTAGGTCGACCTCCATGTTGTTTGTAAGAGGCGTTGTTTTTAGTCTTTTTAAACGTATCAACGACGATGATGTTAGGCAAAGTCGGCTGATACTTAGGTGTTTGCGTAGAAGTACTTTTCATGGGTGCTTCCCCGATTATTTCCATATTTATTTTTTCTTTTAACGTCCGGTTTATTTGATTTTTGTAGTGCTTCCCCTGAGTAAAAGCTACAAAAGCCATGCAGATAAACACAGACGTACATACGCATGTTTTCATCTTATAATATTTCTATACCGCTAGGTATAGGTGACAAGAAGTTTTTATGATTTTGTTTCAATAAGGCGCGTGATAGCTAGGCCTTATTCGGTGGGGGTATTATTCGCTCTAAATGGACTTGCGAAAAATTTAACTCGAGCGCAGTTAATATCAATTGATTCGTAAAGTCTAATGCCCCTAATGGAATATCTTCCATGCCAGAAGAGGTAAAGTGCCACAGGTCCTCTGACACCTCTTCTTCTTCTGAAGCATCGTCAAAACTGATATCGGTAGGCATGGAAATGGAATGCGAATCATGAATAGAATCCACGAGCATTGTCATACCATCTTTGGAAAGCAGACAAATCGTCAACAAGAAATAAATAGCAATTCCTCTCAACATCGTTATTCTTTCACTTCTTCATAAGGAACATAGTCCCCTTCAATCGTATCCGACTTAGCTTTTTGTTTAGGCGGAACATAATCCACATCAATCGTCCCCTCTTTCCGGGTACTCGACTTTTGCTGATTACGGATATCTTGTTCAGACATCTTTCTATGCACCTGCGTAATCACATAGCCTTTCATCAAAAACTTGATTAATGGCCAAATGATGTAATAAAACAAAAATATTAAACCGAGTATTTTTAACATAGTCCTTTTAACGACTTAAATACAAATTACGTTCCCCATAAACTTTACGGAAGAAATCATCCTTCAAATCATCAATGAAGTAAATTGCTTCACCCGTCGACTTCATCTCAGGTCCTAATTCCATATTCACATTCGGGAATTTACTGAAAGAAAATACAGGAATTTTAATCGCGTATCCTTTTTTAACCGGTTGGAAATTAAAGTCTTTCACCTTCTTATCACCTAACATAACCTTTGTCGCATAGTTCACATACGGCTCTTGGTATGCCTTGCAAATAAACGGAACTGTACGTGACGCACGTGGATTTGCTTCAATGATGTAAACAACCTCATCTTTCACGGCAAACTGAATATTCAATAAACCTTTCGTTTTCAATGCTACCGCAATCTTCCGGGTATGATCTTCGATTTGTTTGATGACATTGTCCGACAAATCAAAAGGAGGCAATACCGAGTGTGAATCCCCTGAGTGGATACCCGCTGGCTCAATATGCTCCATCATACCAATGATGTACACATCTACTCCATCGCAAATCGCATCCGCCTCCGCCTCAATTGCATTCTCCAAGAAATGATCCAATAAGATCTTATTCCCAGGAATATCGCGTAAAATATCAACAACGTGTTGCTCCAATTCTTGTTCATTGATAACAATCTTCATCGACTGACCACCCAATACATAGGAAGGACGAACCAACAAAGGATAGCCCAACTCACGTCCTAAGGCCACCGCATTATCCGCATCTTCACAAACTCCAAATTTCGGATATGGGATAGCCAAATCTTTCAATAAGCTCGAGAATGCACCACGATCTTCGGCCAAATCCAAGGCCTCATACGAAGTACCAATAATCTTGATGCCGTATTTCGATAATTTTTCTGCTAGTTTCAAGGCCGTTTGACCGCCCAACTGAACAATCACACCTTCCGGCTTTTCGTGCTGGATGATGTCATAAACATGTTCCCAGAAAACGGGCTCAAAGTATAATTTATCAGCAATATCAAAGTCGGTAGACACCGTCTCTGGATTCGAGTTAATCATAATCGTCTCATATCCAGCCTCTTTCGCAGCCAAAACCCCGTGCACACACGAGTAATCAAATTCAATTCCTTGACCGATACGGTTTGGACCTGAACCCAATACAACCACTTTTTTCTTAGGAGTAACTTGTGACTCATTGTCCAAGACATCTGTTCCTACTTGTCCAAAGGTCGAATAGTAATACGGTGTCTTCGCTTCAAATTCCGCCGCACACGTATCGACACATTTGTAAATACGTTTGATTCCCATGGCATTACGCATGTCATAAACCTCAGATTCAAGGCAACGTAACGTATGGGCAATTTGGCGGTCCGCAAAACCTTTGTGTTTTGCTTCTTCTAATAATACTTTGGGAATGTTTGAAATCGTGTATTTCTCCACTTCACGCTCCACACGCACTAAGTCCTCAATTTGATTCAAGAACCACTTATCGATTTTCGTCGCTTGTTGGATCGTTTTAAACGAAATACCCATCTTAAAGGCATCGTAGATATGAAACAAACGATTCCAAGATGGATTCGCCAACGAGTGCATAATCGCGTCTTGATCGCGCAATTCCTTGCCATCCGCGCCCATACCGTTGCGTTTAATCTCTAAGGATTGACACGCTTTTTGCAACGCCTCTTGGAAGTTACGACCGATACCCATCGTCTCACCCACCGACTTCATTTGAAGTCCAAGAGTACGATCAGAGCCTTTAAATTTATCAAAGTTCCAACGCGGAACCTTCACGATTACATAGTCCAAAGCCGGCTCAAAATAAGCTGATGTTGTCCCCGTAATCGCATTTGTTAATTCATCTAAATTATAACCAATCGCCATTTTTGCGGCAATCTTGGCAATCGGATAACCCGTCGCTTTCGAAGCTAATGCAGACGAACGCGAAACACGTGGGTTAATTTCAATGGCAATAATCTCATCCGTATCCGGATTTAAGGAGAATTGCACGTTACAACCTCCCGCAAACTGACCGATCGCATTCATCATATTGATCGCCATGTCACGCATGCGTTGGTAAATTGTATCCGGTAATGTCATCGCTGGAGCCACCGTAATGGAATCTCCTGTATGAATACCCATTGGATCGAAGTTCTCAATCGAACAGATGATAATGACGTTTCCTAAATTGTCACGCAACAACTCTAATTCATATTCTTTCCAACCCATGATAGATTGTTCAACCAAAACTTCATGCGTAGGCGAAGCGTGCAAACCTTTATTTAAAGCTGCATCAAAATCTTTGGGATCATGTACAAATCCTCCACCCGTACCACCTAAGGTAAATGATGGTCGAATAACCAAGGGGAATCCCGTCTCCTGTGCAATCTCTTTTCCTTCCAGAAATGAACGAGCCGTACGGCCTTTACAAACCCCAACCCCAATTTCCAACATCTTCAAACGGAATTTCTCGCGATCTTCCGTCGTTTCGATCGCCGCAATATCCACACCAATAATCCGTACTCCGTATTTCTCCCAAATTCCTGCCGCATCACAATCGATTGCCAAGTTCAAAGCCGTTTGACCACCCATGGTAGGCAACACCGCATCAATTTTATGGTTTTCTAAAATGTGAATGATCGAAGCCTTCTCTAAGGGTTTCAAGTACACATGATCCGCATTCATAGGATCCGTCATGATCGTTGCAGGATTTGAATTAATCAAGATTACTTCAATGCCTTCTTCACGTAAAGAACGTGCGGCTTGAGAACCAGCATAATCAAATTCACAGGCTTGACCAATAACAATAGGACCAGAACCAATAATTAGGACAGATTTAATCGACGAATCTTTAGGCACGAGATGGTATAATTTTAAGAGTATTGATTAGCAAATTGTGAGACCTTAACACTAGGCTCAAAAATTGTACAAAATTAGGGTTTTACGCCCGAAAAGTGAAGCGTTTTTGAAAATAAAATTCACAAGGACAATCCAGCCAAAAAATCCCTTATTTTTGACAATTAAAACCTAAAATCGTGCTAAAAATCTTGGTAGCCTTCGATGAAAATCGGGTAATTGGAAAAAATAATACGTTGATTTGGCATTTACCTGCCGACTTGAAGCGTTTCAAAACCTTGACAACGGGTCATGTGATCATCATGGGCCGCAAAACCTTCGAGTCAATCGGGAAACCATTACCTAATCGGACAAGCATTGTGATTAGTCGGCAAGCTGATTTACAAATCGATGGCGCAATCATCGCCCACTCGGTTGAGGAAGCCATCTTAAAAGCTAAATCCATTACACGCGAAGACATTTACATCGTAGGGGGTGCTGAAATATACGCCTTGAGTTTACCGCTAGCAGATCAGCTATTGGTTACCCAATTGCATGATATTTTTGAGGGAGATGCTTATTTCCCAGAAATTCCGACGGAAACATTTGAGATAACAGAAAAAGAACGAGGAATCACGGATGAAAAAAATGCCTATCAATACAGCTATATAACCTATACCCGTAAATGACCCATCAGATTCTGTTAAGCGAAACGGCTTTGTCAATCGATGAAACCTACCAGTATCTTCAGGATCCGGAGGCAGGAGGAATTTGCCTTTTTGTAGGAACAATCCGAAACAAGAATCAACATAAAGATGTAGAACATTTAACCATGGAGGCCTACTCGGCCATGGCAAAAAAACAAATGGAACGTATCGCGGATGAGGCTGCTGTTCAATGGCCCATTCGTAAGATTAGCGTTTCACATCGGACGGGGAAGCTTGAGATTGGGGACATTGCCGTGGTCATCGGTGTATGTTCGGTGCACCGGGCCGAGGCATTCAAAGCCTGCGAATGGCTAATCAATACATTAAAACAAGAAGTTCCTATCTGGAAAAATGAATTTTACACCGATGGCTCTGCTTGGCTCGTTCCCCATCCTTGATCCACCATCAAATTACATCCTCGAATTTCCGAATTATCAAACCGACCTAAGACCTTAAATCGAATTCCATCTTCCTCCAAGGAGCCCAAATCGCGTGTTTCAATAAATGGACAAGAATCGACATTCGACAAATCGATGATTTGAATACCTCCTACGCGCCCCGGCTGCGTAACTTTGGCTAAGGGATCCGTCACTTCACGCAGTTGAACACGCATCGAAACTCCGGGCGTAAATACCCCCTCCGAAGAAGCATAAGCTTGCGAAAACAATTCAGTCATTCCATATTCCGATGCGATGTGATCAATACCCATGGACGTTTTGAGAAAGTCATGAACTCTTTCTCGAATCCATTCTTCTCTTCTCCCTTTCATCCCTCCTGTTTCCATCACGATTAGTCGGCCTGCTTCCACCGCCTCCTTCCAAAAGGAGAAATCTTGACCCGAATCCACCCAGTCCAATAA
>JBDLUL010000206.1:0-6629 GCA_039805345.1 Bacteroidota bacterium
TAAACACCTATTGAATGAACATAGCAATCGACGTGATGGGCGGGGATTATGCCCCAGAAGCAGTAGTTGATGGGATTCTTTTAGCGATTTCAAACTTAGCCCCGGAAGAAACAATTCTTGCCGTTGGCCCAGCCGATACAATCAATACATTACTTGCTGACCGTGGTTACGCGGGCAGTCAAATTCGTGTTATAAACGCGGAACAAGTAATTGAAATGGGAGAACATCCCACTCGAGCATTATCGCAAAAACCCAATTCCAGCATCGGAGTTGGGTTTACGCTTTTAAAGGAAGGCAAAGCCGACATTTTCGCATCTGCCGGAAATACAGGCGCCATGATGGTCGGCTCCTTATTCTCAGTAAAAACAATCGAAGGCGTTCAGCGTCCTGCCATCGCAGGATTTATTCCACAAACGGATGGCACCCATTCGGTCATGTTGGATATTGGTGCAAATGCCGACTGCAAACCTGAAATGTTAGAGCAATGGGCAGTATTGGGTTCTGTTTATGCCTCAGCGACACGCGGAATTGAATCGCCACGCGTAGGATTATTGAACATTGGAGAAGAAGAGCAAAAAGGGTCGATTCTGGCGCTAGCTACGCACGCATTACTTAAAGCAAACGATAAACTAAATTTTGTTGGGAACCTCGAAGGGAAAGACGTATTCCGTGGAAAAGCAGATGTCATTGTGACGGATGGTTTTACCGGAAATATCGTGCTTAAAATGGGAGAATCCATTTACAACATCATGAAGGAACAAGGAATGGTCAATGAATTCGTGGACCGGACCAATTACGAAAATTACGGCGGAAGCCCAATTATTGGTATCAATGGAAATGTCATCATTGCACACGGTGCTTCAAGCCCCACTGCCATCATGAACATGATTAAATTATGCCAAAATATAGTAAAATCGGAAGTAGCTAAAAAAATTAAGGCTGCCTTCGAAAACAACTAAGAACACAACATGTCAAATAAAACAAGCGCAGCCATAACCGGCGTGGCAGGATATGTCCCGGATTATGTGCTTACGAATGATGAATTAGAAAAACTCGTTGATACAAATGACGAGTGGATTACCAGCCGAACAGGCATCAAAGAGCGTCGCATTTTAAAAGGCGAAGGCCAAGGCACTTCTGTGATGGGGGCGAAAGCCGTAGAAGATTTATTACGCAAGACGAATACCACACCCGATCAAGTTGATCTATTAATTTGTGCAACCGTTACACCCGATTACCTATTTCCTTCCGCATCGAACATGATTTGCAAGGCAGTTGGCATTCGCGAGACGGCCTCATTTGATTTAGCAGCAGCATGTTCTGGTTTCTTAAACGCCTTAGCTGTTGGATCAGCGTTCATTGAAGCCGGTCGTTATAAAAAAGTTATTATCGTAGGCGCAGATAAAATGTCTGCCATCGTAGACTATACAGACCGCACGACCTGCATCCTTTTTGGGGACGGGGCGGCAGCGGTGATGTTAGAACCCAATACAGAAGGTTTGGGCGTTCAAGACTACATCTTGAAATCCGATGGAGAAGGTTGTGAAAGTTTGATGCAAAAAGGAGGCGGTAGTGCATATCCGCCTACGCATGAAACGGTTGAGCAAAAATTACATTACATCCGTCAAGAAGGACAAGCCGTCTACAAATTTGCAGTCACTCGGATGGCGAATGTGTCAGCAGAAATCATGGAACGGAATCACTTAGTAGGTGATGATATCCGTTTTCTTGTTCCCCACCAAGCCAACAAGCGTATCATTGATGCAACGGCTAGTCGGATGGGCGTGAGTGAAGATAAGGTGATGCTGAACATCCAAAAATATGGCAATACAACAGCCGCGACAATCCCTTTATGTTTATGGGATTACGAGAATCAATTGAAAAAAGGAGATAAATTAATATTAGCTGCCTTCGGCGGCGGCTTTACTTGGGGATCCGCTTATATAACGTGGGCTTACGATCCTAACTAATTAACAAAACACAATGGCAACTACAGCAGATATTAAAAATGGCATGGTGATTAAATACAATGACGATTTATATTCGATCATTGAATTCCTTCACGTAAAACCAGGAAAAGGTCCAGCATTTGTTCGGACTAAATTACGCTCATTAACTTCAGGAAAAGTAATTGATAACACCTTCAACTCAGGTGTGGCAATCTACCCGGTTCGTGTTGAGCGCAGAAAATTCCAATTCATTTACAAGGATGAATTTGGCTTCAATTTTATGGACAACGAATCATTTGAGCAAATCTTACTAGGTGAGAACCTATGTGTGATGGCTGATTTAATGAAAGAAGGCCAGGAAGTTGAGATTTTGATTAATACGGAAAATGATTCCGCATTATCATGCGAATTGCCTCCGTTTGTGGAATTAAAAGTTACTTACACAGAACCAGGTGTTCGTGGCGATACAGCAAACTCTCCGAAAAAACCAGCAACGGTAGAAACAGGAGCTACAATTACAGTACCTATATTCATTGAACAAGATGAATTAATCAAAGTAGATACAAGAACTTACTCATACGCGGAACGCGTTAAGTAATTTCCACTACATTTGTCAAAACTTAGTAAACGGTCAACCTTTATTATATAACCGAAATGGATACGAAAGAAATACAGCGATTACTGGATTATATCGCAAAATCACCCCTTGCAGAAGTAAGCATTGAAACAGAAGGTTTAAAAGTTTCAGTGAAAAAAAATAGTGCAGTAGCGCCAACAGTAACGGTGGCAGCGGCTCCGGCTGCAGTGGCGGCAGCACCAGTAGCGGCTGCTCCCGTAGCAGCAGTACCGGCAGCAGCTCCAGTAGCTGACAATCTATATACGGTGAAATCACCGATGATCGGTACATTCTACCGTGCGGCAGGTCCAGATAAAGACAACTACATAGAAGTAGGTTCTGAAATCGCACCAGGCAAAACACTTTGCATGATTGAAGCGATGAAATTATTCAACGAAATCGACTCGGAAGTATCGGGTAAAATCGTTAAAATTTTAGTGGATAATGCAAGCCCAGTGGAGTTTGACCAACCGTTATTCTTAGTAGAAAAAGCTTAATTATGAGCCTAGCGCATACCACCTTGGGTTTGAGTATGCGATTAGACAAATCAATTACTATGTTTAAAAAAATACTAAT
The DNA here is from genome assembly GCA_039805345.1 of Bacteroidota bacterium. Taxonomy (GTDB): domain Bacteria; phylum Bacteroidota; class Bacteroidia; order Cytophagales; family Spirosomataceae; genus Aquirufa. The sequence goes on from JBDLUL010000206.1 coordinate 3,142, forward strand.
TGCAAACCGTGGAGAGATCGCTTTGCGTATCATCCGTACTTGCAAGGAAATGGGAATAAAAACCGTCGCAGTTTATTCAACAGCTGACCGGGAAAGTTTACACGTTCGCTTTGCGGATGAGGCTGTTTGTATCGGACCTCCGCCAAGCCGTGATTCGTACTTAAGCATTCCTGCCTTAATTTCAGCGGCAGAAGTAACGGGGGCGGATGCAATTCACCCAGGTTACGGATTCTTATCAGAAAATGCAGAGTTCTCACGCATCTGCTCAGAACACAGCATCAAGTTTATAGGTGCATCTGCTGAGATGATTAACCAAATGGGCGACAAAGCAACGGCCAAAGATACCATGAAGAAAGCAGGTGTTCCTGTAATTCCGGGATCTGACGGTTTACTGGACACGGTAGAAGAAGCCATTGAATTAGCCAAAACAATCGTATACCCTGTCATCATCAAAGCAACTGCCGGTGGTGGTGGGCGTGGAATGCGAATCATCCGCGAAGAATCTGAATTCCGCAAATTGTGGGATGATGCTAAAATGGAAGCAGCAGCAGCCTTTGGTAACGATGGTATGTACATGGAGAAATTCGTGGAAGAGCCTCGTCACATCGAAATTCAAGTAGTAGGCGATAAGTTTGGCAAAGTATGTCACCTGTCAGAGCGTGATTGCTCAATCCAACGTCGTCACCAAAAATTATGTGAAGAAACACCATCGCCAGCGTTAACTGACGAGCTTCGCAAGAAAATGGGAGACGCTGCTATCGCTGGCGCAACAGCCATTGGATATGAAGGTGCTGGTACCATTGAATTTTTAGTTGACAAAAATGGGGATTTCTATTTCATGGAAATGAATACCCGTATTCAAGTAGAACATCCGATTACAGAAGAAGTAACGGATTTCGATTTGATCAAAGAGCAAATTAAAGTAGCCGCAGGTATTGCCATTTCGGGTCAAAATTACTTCCCTAAATTATACGCATTAGAATGCCGGATTAACGCGGAAGATCCAGCACACGGATTCCGCCCGTCACCAGGTAAAATCACCAACTTACACCTTCCGGGTGGACATGGTGTCAGAATTGACTCACACGTTTATTCAGGCTATACGATTCCCCCGAATTACGATTCCATGATTGCTAAAGTAATCGTGAGTGGCCAAAGCCGTGAAGAAGTATTGCTTCGCATGAAGCGTGCCTTGCAAGAATTCGTTATCGAAGGTGTGAAAACTACGATTCCTTTCCACATTAAGTTGATGGATGACCCTGGTTTTCAATCAGGTAAGTTCACAACAGCCTTCATGGATACATTTGACATGAGTGGAATTTAATCAAAAAAGTGCATTTCAAGGAAGGAGGCTAAGGCCTCCTTTTTTATTGTCAAATATTTTCCATTAGCTATTGCATATTAGTTCTTGATTTTCTAAATTTGCACTCCCATTTTTCGATTGAATGCCCGTTTGAAAGATAAAATAGGTCATAATCAAATCCTTAAGACAAATTCCGTGGTCTTGGTGAAATGATTCAACAGTTAAACATTATTAATAGTGGATACTTTAAGTTACAAAACGATCTCTGCCAATAAAGCTACAGTTCAAAAGGACTGGGTGGTAGTAGACGCAGAAAACCAAATTTTAGGTCGTCTTTGCTCTGAAATCGCGAAAATCATTCGTGGTAAGCACAAGGCTTCATACACACCGCACGTAGATTGTGGAGATCAAGTGATCGTCATCAACGCGGACAAAGTTCGTTTGACAGGTAAGAAAATGACTGACAAGGTTTACATCCGTCACACGGGGTATCCTGGTGGTCAACGTTTTGCTACACCACGCGAGGTTTTAGCTAAAAACCCAAGAGGTGTTGTCGAAGCAGCCGTAAAAGGTATGTTGCCTAAAAATCGTTTAGGACGTGCTTTATTCAACAACTTATTTGTATATGCAGGATCTGAGCATCCACATGCAGCGCAACAACCTAAAGAAATCAAGTTTTAACGGACATTACAATGGCAGAAATAACAAGTAAAATTGGAAGAAGAAAGACGGCTATTGCTCGTATTTCTATGACTCCTGGTAAAGGCCAAATCAAAATTAATGGCCGTACATTGACTGATTACTTCCCATCTGAAATTCTTCAGATTGTAGTTAATCAGCCATTCGCTTTAACGAACACAGTAGGTTCATTTGATGTAACAGCTAACGTAGATGGCGGTGGTATCAAAGGACAAGCTGAAGCGCTTCGTTTAGCAATTTCACGTGCACTTCAAACGCAAGATGCTGAATTACGTTCTCCTTTGAAAAAAGAAGGATTCTTAACGCGTGACCCTCGTATGGTTGAGCGTAAGAAACCAGGACGTGCGAAAGCTCGTAAGAGATTCCAGTTCTCTAAGCGTTAAAAAGGGTTCGTGGGAAAGGCTTGTCTGTTGCCGATGCCTTTTCCACATTTTTATTTTTCACATTCTTAAACAACCAAAATGGCACAATTAAGCTACAACGACTTGCTTGACGCAGGCGTTCACTTCGGTCACTTGACACGTAAGTGGGATCCAAAAATGGCTCCATACATCTTTATGGAGAAAAATGGTATCCACATCATTGATCTTAACAAAACAATTTCTAGCCTTGAAGAAGCTTCGCAAGCAATGCGTGCTATCGTACGTTCTGGTCGTAAGATCATGTTCGTTGCGACGAAAAAACAAGCGCAAGAAGTAGTAACTACTGAAGCAGATAAATTAAAGATGCCATACGTAACTGACCGTTGGTTAGGTGGTATGTTGACAAACTTCGCGACTGTACGTAAGTCTATCAAGAAAATGTCAAGCATCGACAAGATGTTAAAAGACGAAGTTATCGTTAAAACCCTTGCAAAACGTGAGCGTTTAATGATGACGCGTGAGGAGGAGAAATTAAAGCGTGTGTTAGGTGGTATCACCGACTTGACTCGTCTACCAGCGGCATTGTTCGTTATTGACGTGAAGCGTGAGCACATCGCTGTATCAGAAGCTAAGAAATTGGGTATCCCCGTTTTCGCTATGTGTGATACAAACTCAAATCCTGAATTAGTAGACTTCCCTATCCCTGCTAATGATGATGCGTACAAATCAATCGCTATTATCGTTAAGGCAATCAGCAAAGCAATCGAAGAAGGTTTATCAGAGCGCAAGCAAGATAAAGACGACGCGCGTATCGCTGAGGAAGAAGAAGCAAAACGTGCGGTAGACGCAACGGATGCTCAAGAAGCTGCTAAGGTAGCCGCTAAGTACGAAAAAGAAGCAGAACAAGAATAAACTATATTCATATTATGTCAATTACAGCCGCAGACGTTAATAAATTACGCCAAATGACTGGCGCTGGGATGATGGATTGCAAAAAAGCTTTGACTGAAGCCAATGGTGACTTCGAAGCAGCAGTCGATATCCTTCGCAAAGCAGGTCAAAAAGTAGCAGCAAAACGCGCCGACAACGAAACCAATGAAGGTGTCGTGTTAATCGCAATGAAC
>JBDLUL010000207.1:0-3047 GCA_039805345.1 Bacteroidota bacterium
AATATGTCTTGATAGAACCATTTACATCCGGATTTGCCTGGGTCGTTGTACCAATAAAGGTAAATAAGTACTGACCTCTCATAGCTTCAATATAAGTCAGTGCATCTTGATTTTCCAATTGCTGCTTGGGCTTTCCTGATGCATCCAGCACCCAAATAACCCGATTGGATTGATCACCAGCGATAATTTGATGCTTCCTAGCATCGATTCGCACCGCTGTAAAATTAGGAATCGTTGCGTTTGCTTTGGCAACAAGAAGATCTTCTATGGCGAATAATCCGTTTTCTTCCGGCAATGCAGGATAAGCTGGCATGGCTAATTCTTTGGGGGCCTCCGTCAGATAATATGCCTTGATTTTTTCCCAATCCTCATCCGGAATCATTTGAGACGCTGGCCGCATAATCGCATAATCGGAAAGTGGTTTTTCCAATTGGTCAATCTCATGCGAAACGCCCAACATGACCGCCATATAGGGAAGCGTTGAATACTTCCATACATTTTGTGGCAACAAAGCGGGACTCGGCAACATGTGACAAGACGCACAATATTGCTTTGCCAATTGCTCGCCTTCCTTCACATCGCGTTTACATGATGCAACTGCAATGCCAAGAAATAGTAGCAATCCGAGGATTTTTCGCATTAATTCAGCTTTTTAAAGATTTGCATCGAAGCCGAATTGCGCGTCACAAAATACAAAGGCCCTTTGGGCGTTTGGACAATCTTGATATCACGTACATCTCCGTCTTGGAGGAAACCTGTCTCGGTCGGAATCATCGGACTAAATCCGCCCTTTCCATTTCCTTTCAAAATCAATCCAAAGAAAGCATCATAACGGGCTTGGTACATAGACGCCCCATTAAAATTACCGCCCAAAATAACGTCCAAATTGCCATCCTTATCCACATCTTCGGTACGTAAAACCATCACTTTCGAAACTTGTGCCAGAGCTGGCAAGAAGTGCATCTCAAATTTCCCTTTTCCTTTATTTTCGATATACACGGATTCAAAGGTATTCACCATGCGCTCCGTAGCTCCCTTCAATTCACTGTCGCCAAACAAATCCTCAATCGTATTCCCAGCAAACTCGTTATACTTCGTGTATTTCTTGCTAATAATACTTGGGATTTGTTTCCCCATCTCATCCTTGCTGTTAATCGGGAACCAATCATCCCCGCGGTTATAGGAGATAATGTGCTCTTCCGTATCGTTCTTGTCAATGTCTTTGATCAACATGCGAAGCTTACCGTCCACCTGCTTACGCAATTTGGTGTTCGTTCCTAGGTTACCCACCACAAAATCCACATCACCATCCTGATCAAAATCTCCAGCGGTCAAACCACCCCAGAAGCCTGTAAATTCTTCCAAGCCGTTTTCAAGCAAGGTTAATTTACCTTTTTGGTTTTCATACGTTTTAATCGGCATCCAGTCTCCTACAACGGTCAAATCTTGATCCCCATCCTTGTCAATATCGGCCCAAATGGCTTCTGTCAACATACCTGCTTCACGAAGGTCAGGCGCCAAGGTTTGCGTCCGATCGCTGAATTGACCCTTGCCATTATTCACCAACAAATACGACTTAGGTGAATACCCATAATGGTAACCCACGACACGACCACCTACAAATAAGTCCACATCCCCATCCCGATCAAAGTCACACGGACGAACAACTGATTTATTGTCATACATCGCAGGTAAAGCTTTGGCATCCCGCGTAAAATTACCTTTCCCGTCATTTTTATATAAACGATCAAACTGCTCAGGCATTTTATCGAAAAACTCATTCCCGCCGGTTACGACATACAAATCCAAATCCTTATCCCCATCGGCATCGAAGAATAAGGCATCCACATCCTCATACAAACTATCCACGTTGAACGATGCCTGTGGAGAAAGTGCAAAGCCATTAGGTTTTTGAACATATAATTGTCCCGCTTGATATTTGGCGCCACCCACATAAAAGTCTTCTAATCCATCACCATTCACATCACCTACGGCCATTTTAGGCCCCTCAATGGATACTTTGAAGGGAACTAATAATTCCCGGTTGAAATCGAAATACGTATTTTCCTGATGTAAATAAGGAATATTAAACGCACCGGTCACTTCCTCGAAAAGAGGTTTGGTTTGTGTGAATAATTGAAAATCCTTCACCAACATTTGTGCATTCTTTTGATCGAGTGTCAGAAGCTCATTGATTTTGGGATTTTTGATAATCTGCATCTTCTCATTTTCCCAAATCACAATTAACGAATCCACTTGGCTTAATTGACCTATTCCGAAAAGCAAAGTCGGTTCCACCGAACTCATAAAGCCACGCGTCGGCATCATCTGCTGAAGCTGTTGGCCTTCCTTCGTCTTTAAAATCACCTTCGCACCAATCCCAAAGGTATTCATCCCTTCGCCCTTGAATTTAACCTTCACAAAATTATTCTTCAACAATTCGCGCGAATGATTTTCGTAAATACCTGCCGGCTCATTTAGGTTATTTGAAATCAAATCCAAGTCACCATCATTATCCAAATCGGCATACGAACTACCATTCGAAATCCCTTCTTCTTCAAATCCCCAAACCAATGATTTATCCTTGAAACGCAAATCCTTCGACCCCTGATACAAGTAATTATGCACCTTACCGCTCGGCATCAAATCGATCGCTTCTTGATCCAATTTATGGGATGTAGGTAAACCGTAATGCAAAGAATCCCCAATGACGAATTTCAAATAATCCAGATCATTTGGCCGGCGCAAAATTCCATTCGAAATAAAAATATCTTTCAACCCATCCCCATCGTAATCCGCCATCAAGGTACTCCAGCTCCAATCCGTTGCTGCCACACCCGAAGATGCCGCGATGTCCGCAAACTTCTGTCCGCTCATGTTGAGCTGCAAACAGTTCCGGCTATACTGATTAAAGTACCCAAACTGCAATTTGTACATGTAGATATCCAAAGGATCTTCCCCAACAGATGATTTTTCTACTTTTTCATCTTCCGGATACATATCCAAAGTCATGACATCTTGGAATCCATCGTTGTTGATATCCGCGA